>NZ_OY735138.1 GCF_963457605.1 uncultured Gellertiella sp. | reverse complement strand
TGCTGCCGTCTGCCGCGATGTCGAAGGCCGCCCCCCCGGCAAAATGGCTCCGGGAATGCAGGCCGCTGTTGCCGATGCCGTGCTGGACACCGGCTTCGGCGGAAACCTCTACCGGAACCGAGGCGATCTCAACCTCGGTTGCAACCCGCATGCCGAGTTCGGCAATGGCATCGAGATTGCTCTCGGCCTCGACCGTCAGGGCCGCCGGGCCGCCGGTTTCCTGAAAGCCGTCGCGATGGCGGCCCATCACGGCCAGTCCGGCGAAGGGTTCGACAGTGACGCCACCGAGATCGAAACGGTAGCCGAGATTGGCATAGGCCTGCACGCCGGTCTGCCCGTAATCGGCCTCGAGATGATCGGTGAAGCTGCCGAAGGCCACGTCCCGCGAGGTGCTGACATCGCCCCGGCTGACCGATGCGCCCCATCTCAGATCCCAGTTGCCCGGTGTCCACTGGCCATAGAGGCCCAGATGCCGGGTCTCGGTCGTGCCGCTGGAGGCGCGCGCCGGGATCGAGAAGCTGGAACTGTCATACCCGCCATAGACGCCCATCGACCAGTCCGCGCCGGAAAACAGCGTCGCACCCATCAGCTGGCCGTTGACGGACCTGTCATAGCCGGCCGCATTGCCGTCGCCGTCATGGGCCTGAACCTGGTGCCAGGTCCTGCTCCAGACCGCGTTGCCACCGTCACCACCGGCCTCCTCAAGCGAAGCGCGGCGCAGGAAGGTCTGGTCCTCCTCCAGCATGCCGGGAACCGAGGCATGCACCTCGCCGGACAGGGTGTCATCGGCCTTGCGGCTGTCATCGGCTCCCAGCAGGGTGAGGTCGCCGTAAAAGGAAAGGCCATCCACACCCAGCCGGTCGAGTTCGCCCGCGGTCGCCCGCTGGTTTGCCGTGAAGGCCGCATCGGCAAAGCGGAAATTGTTGCGCGTCAGCCGCAGCTGGACATGGGTCGGGTCGTAGAACAGCGCGGCATCGAGGAACAGATAGTCTTCATCCACACCGCCGAACGTGCCGGTGACGCCGTCCGCAGCCGTGGCAATCGTGTAGAGCCGGAAGGGCTCGAAGTAGCGTCCGTCGGCGCTGGCTGGCAATGCCTTGACCACCACCCGCGCATCGGGGTCAATCGTCAGCCTGCCCGTTGCGTCCAGCCTGTCGGATTGGCCCTTGCCATCCACTTCGACCACATATGTCGACCCGGCCTGAAAGGACGCCTGACCCGCCACATGCAGGGTGCCGATGGAATTGCCGGGAGCAAGCGCTGCCCCCGCTCCAACCGTGACATCGCCAACCGTGCCATTGCCACCAAGCGTGCCGCCCATAACCCGCACCGTGCCGATCACACCATTGATCGACAGCGTGCCCGCCTCGACGGTGGTGCCGCCGGTAAAGGTGCTGTGGCCCTGCAGTTTCAGTGTTCCCGTCCCGCGCTTGGCAAGGGTGCCGGAGCCGGAGATCAGGCCGTCATGGAAAAGGGTTCCCGCCCGGTCGAAGACCAGTGCTGCATCATCCCGGATGTCACCCGCAACCGCGCCTGTCAGCCCGCCATTGCCGATGGCAAGCACGCCGCGCTCGATGCGGGTCAGGCCGCCATAGCTGTTGTCTGCGGTGAGCGTCAGGGTGTTGCTGCCCGACTTGACGACGCCGCCATTGCCAGAGATGACGCCGCCGAAGCTCATGTCATCGGACCGGTTGAAGGCCAGCGTGCCCTCGTCCAGAACATTGCCGGTGAGCGAGCCCGAGGTGTCGCCATTGCCGAGCGCCAGAGTTCCAGCGCTGATCGTGGTGCCGCCGGTCAGCGTATTTGCGCCGGTCAGCGTCAGGGTGCCCGCGCCCTGCTTGGTCAGCGTGCCGGTGCCGGAAATCACCCCCGCAAGGGTGAGCGCATCGCTGCGGTTGACGGCGAGCGTGCCGTTGTCGGTGACATCGCCGGTGAGCGATCCGGAGGTGCCGCCATTGCCGAGCGCCAGCGTGCCGCCCGAGATGGTCGTGCCGCCACCAAAGCTGTTGGTCCCGGTGAGCGCCAGCGTGCCCGCGCCCTGCTTGGTGAGACTGCCGGTGCCGGAGATCACGCCAGCAAAGGTGAGCGCATCGCTGCGGTTGATGGCGAGCGTGCCATTGTCGGTGACATCGCCGGTGAGCGAGCCCGAGGTGCCGCCATTGCCGAGCGCCAGCGTGCCGCCCGAGATGGTCGTGCCGCCGGAAAACGTATTCGCGCCGGTCAGTGTCAGGGTGCCCGCGCCCTGCTTGACCAGAGAACCGCTGCCGGAAATGCCGCCTGCAAGGGTGAGCGCATCGCTGCGGTTGACGGCGAGCGTGCCGTTGTCCACCACATTGCCGGTGAGCAATCCCGATGTGCCACCATTGCCGAGTGCCAGAGTTCCAGCGCTGATCGTGGTGCCGCCGGTCAGCGTATTTGCCCCGGTCAGAATGAGCGTGCCCGCGCCCTGCTTGACCAGAGAACCGCTGCCCGAGATCGCGCCTGACAGGGTCGACAGGTCGCTGCGGTTGATGGCGAGCGTGCCATTGTCGACCACATTGCCGGTGAGCGAGCCCGAGGTGCCGCCATTGCCGAGCGCCAGAGTTCCAGCGCTGATCGTGGTGCCGCCGGTCAGCGTATTTGCACCGGTCAGCGTCAGGGTGCCCGCGCCCTGCTTGGTCAGCGTGCCGGTGCCGGAAATCACCCCCGCAAGGGTGAGCGCATCGCTGCGGTTGATGGCGAGCGTGCCGTTGTCGGTGACATCGCCGGTGAGCGATCCGGAGGTGCCGCCATTGCCGAGCGCCAGCGTGCCGCCCGAGATGGTCGTGCCGCCACCAAAGCTGTTGGTCCCGGTGAGCGCCAGCGTGCCCGCGCCCTGCTTGGTGAGACTGCCGGTGCCGGAGATCACGCCAGCAAAGGTGAGCGCATCGCTGCGGTTGATGGCGAGCGTGCCATTGTCGGTGACATCGCCGGTGAGCGAGCCCGAGGTGCCGCCATTGCCGAGCGCCAGCGTGCCGCCCGAGATGGTCGTGCCGCCGGTGAGCGTATTTGCGCCGGTAAGGACAAGCGTGCCTGCCCCCTGCTTGACCAGAGAACCGCTGCCGGAAATGCCGCCTGCAAGGGTGAGCGCATCGCTGCGGTTGACGGCGAGCGTGCCGTTGTCCACCACATTGCCGGTGAGCAATCCCGATGTGCCACCATTGCCGAGTGCCAGAGTTCCAGCGCTGATCGTGGTGCCGCCGGTCAGCGTATTTGCGCCGGTCAGAATGAGCGTGCCTGCGCCCTGCTTGACCAGATTGCCGCTGCCGGAAATCACCCCCGCAAGGGTGAGCGCATCGCTGCGGTTGATGGCGAGCGTGCCATTGTCGACCACATTGCCGGTGAGCGAGCCCGAGGTGCCGCCATTGCCGAGCGCCAGAGTTCCAGCGCTGATCGTGGTGCCGCCGGTCAGCGTATTTGCGCCGGTCAGCGTCAGGGTGCCCGCGCCCTGCTTGGTCAGCGTGCCGGTGCCGGAAATCACCCCCGCAAGTGTCAGCGCATCGCTGCGGTTGACGATGAGACCGCCATTGTCGACCACGTTGCCGACAAGCGAGCCACTCGTTCCGCCATTGCCGAGTCGCAACCTGCCGGCGCTGATCGTGGTGCCGCCTGCATAGCTATTGTCCGCCGTCAGCACCAGCGTGCCCGTGCCCTGCTGGACGAGGCTGCCGGAGCCCGTTACCAGGCCGGAGAATGTATAGCTGTCGCTGCGGTTGACGGCGAGCCGGCCATTGTCGAGGATATCGCCGAGGACAGAGCCAGTCGCGCCGCCACTGCCGATTTGCAGCGTGCCGCCGGAAATGCTGCTGCCGCCGGTATAGGTGTTGGTGCCATCAAGGACCAGCGTGCCCGCGCCCTGCTTGGTCAGGTTGCCCGTGCCCGAGGCGATGCCGGAAAACTGGCCGTCATTGACGGTCAGATGCCCGCTGCCCATCACGAGATTGCCGGCACCCGAGAGCGTATCGACCTGCGTGTCGAAACCGTTGAGATCGGCCGTCGCGCCCCGGGCGATGGCGAGATCATTGTTGGCCGCCATGGCATTGGCCGCGCCGAGGACGAGCGTGCCGGAGGTGACCGTGGTGCCGCCCGTGTAGCTATTGGCACCGGTCAGCGTCAGGGTGCCCGTCCCCTTCTGCTCCAGCCCGCCCGCGCCCGATACGACATTGGCAAAAGAGATCGTGTCGGAGCGGTTGAAGGCGAGCACGGCGCCGGCGGCTGTGGCGATATCATTGGCCAGCGCACCGGAGGCATGGCCATCGCCGATTTCAAGCGTGCCGCCCTGAACCGTCACGTCATCGAACTGTCCGGACCCGGTCAGAACATAACGGCCGGCACCGGTTTTCGTCAGGCTCTCGAAATTGCCGACCTTGTCGAGATCCAGCGTCGGCAGCGCCCGCAACAATCCGGAGGGTGCAACGATCCCGGTCCCGCCCTGGAAGGGCACGGTGCGGGTCCAGTCATTGTCGAGGACAAGGCTGTCATGACCATTGCCGCCGTCGATCCTGCCGCCGTTCCAGCCGGTATTGTGCAGGGCGAAACCATCGTCGCCTTCGCCGAGATCCACGGCACCTGTTATCGCGTACTGTTTGTTGATGTTGATCTGGTCATTGCCGCCCCCCAGCGACACCGAGCCATTGACCGAGTCGCCGACCTGGAAGAGATTGCCCTGCGGATCAAGGTCGCCAATATTGAGCGTGTCACTACTGATCGTGTCAGGGGTGTCGCCCGCCACGATTGCCTGCCCCGACAGCGCGCCGATCGTGCCGTGGCGCAGGTTGACCACCGTTTGTGTGTGCGCCGCATCACCCCGAGCCTCAATGCGCAGGCCCACGCCATTGCCGCTGCCGCCACTATAGTTACCCGAGCCATTGAAATTTATCTCGTTCTGGCCGTTGCCCTGGATCACGATGGCATCGGAATCGACACCGCTCATGTGAATGCCCGGATCGAAACCTGCCACAACGCTGTTGAGGTTGGCGATGCGGTGCCCCCCGCCTGTAATCACCACGCCTCGGCTGCTGTCACCGTCAATCGTGGTCGTACCGCCATAATCGAATTCGAGGCTGGTGCCTGCATTGTTGCTGGCATCCACGACTTCATAGCCGGTCGATGCAGCGCCGATCAGATGTGCCGAGACATCGACAACCTGCAGCCGCAGCGCCGCGTCATTGCCGGATGCAACGCCCACCACACTCGCCACATGGGCTTGCGCGCCAATGATCTGGATCTCATTCCTTGGGTCGAGGGCGTTGCCGAGGGCATCGGCACCGGGATTGTTGAGCGTCACGGTCGCGGACCCGCCGGCCGTTACATAGATTCCGGTGACGACATCCCCCTGAAGGTTCAGGCTTTCGCGCTGGATGTCGAGATGTACGTCGCCCTGATTCAGGTCACTGACGCTGATCGCGTTGACAAAGTCGCCATTGATCGCAATGCCGCCGTCGCGGACCGTCAGCCGGGTGTCATCGCCCGGCCCATTGGCGTTGGAAAGGACATAGATGCCCATGGCATTGCTGGCATACTGACCCGACGCACTCAAATCGATGGTCGAGCCATCCACCGTGGTGTCCGAGCGCACCGGCACTCCGTCAAGCCGGTTCCCCGACAAATTGGTTTGCACATAGACCCCCGCCAGGCCGTCCAGCAGGAAATAGTCGTCCGGCGCAATCCGCGTGTCATGAATGACAAGACTGGTGCTGACATTGGTATCCCCCTGCAGCGATATGCCATTCGGCACCGTGGTCGGCGTCCCCGCTGCCCCCACCTCCACCGTGATCGGCATGGCCTGATCGGGGCCCGGCAGGAAATATTCGATCCGGTCGGGATAATCGCCGGGCGCGCATTGCACGGTTCCGCCATTCGGATCGAGACTGCCGCATTCGTCGGCGGCCCGGGCACTCGCGGCCCCCGCCACAAACAGCGACACCAGCGCCAATAGCCGGGGAATGTCGCGGGCGGGGAAGATATAGCTCGCGCTCTGGCGAAACGCCTCCGCCCACCGGCGGGCGGGTCTTGCAGATCGAAATACGTACACGTTCAAATTCCAGACAATATCCATGCGCAACCGGCTCAAACGCCCAGCGCGAAAATGCCGGTGGAAGCCACCCGCAGCCCGGTAACCGTGATCTGCATACGTGAAATTCGACGCAGGCCACCGCTACCCATCGGCCTGCCCTTCATGATCCCCGAAGCGCTGCCGCGCCTAGATCGATACGGTATTGCTACAGTAACCGTTTTCACAGGCTCTGGATCTGCCAACCCGTAAGCGGAAGTATGGACCCACTGGAACCGGGTCCGGAAAGCGTTTCTGCCCGGATTACCGGCCCGGGGCGGGCGCGTGGTCGCCGAGAGGCTGGAACTCGCCGGTCATTCCGGTGTCGAGGAGATAGAGTTTTCCCTGACAGACTCTAATTCTGGATCCGCATGGTCAGCGTGCCGTCGACGACCACATTCGCCCCGGCGACGAAGCTGGCGCGCGGGCTCGAGAGAAAGACAACCATGTTGGCCACTTCTTCCGGGCTTGCCATGCGACCGAGCGGGTTGTCGGCGACAGCGCTGGCAAAGCCGTCGGGGTCGTTGATCCGGACATCATCCCAGTAGCCGCCGGGAAACAAAGTGGTGCCGGGCGAGACCAGATTGGCGCGGATGCCCGTCGGCGCGACATGGCGGGCCAGCGATTTGATGTAGAACAGCAGGGCTGCCTTCATCGTGCCGTAGGAAACGCCGTCATAGCCGTAATCTTCCGAGCCCGAGACGGAGGAAATCGCGACAATCGACCCGCCGTCGGCCTGTTCGAGAAAGGGCAGCGCCGCCTCGACGGCGTTGCGGGTGTGGAGAAGATCGACCCGGTAGGC
The DNA here is from genome assembly GCF_963457605.1 of uncultured Gellertiella sp. Classification (GTDB taxonomy): domain Bacteria; phylum Pseudomonadota; class Alphaproteobacteria; order Rhizobiales; family Rhizobiaceae; genus Gellertiella. Next base: position 203,970 of record NZ_OY735138.1, on the reverse strand, counting down.
GGCGTCGAAATCGGCAACCGTGGTGCCCGACGACATCGCACTGGTATTGGCCACCAGCCCGTCGAGCCGGCCCCTTGCCGCCGCCGCATCGCGGATGAAGGCTGAAAGGGCCTCGCCATCGGCGACGTCAAGCGCCCGGCCAAAGGCGCGGATGCCCCGCTTTTCCAGCGCTGCAATCGTTTCCTCGACCTGGGCCTGGGTGCGGGCGCAGACCGAGACATCGGCACCCTCGGCGGCAAAGCCTTCGGCAATGGCGCGGCCAATGCCGCGCGTGCCGCCGGTGATGAGAAAATGCCTGCCGGAAATGTTCAGATCCATCTTGTCGAACCCTGTGGTGATGCGGTGAGCGCACCCTGCCGCGAAAGCATCGGGCAAGGCCGGGGAAAGGGTGCAACCGGGCGGGGACGGCAGTCCGCCCCGCCCGGTTGCAGCAATGCATCAGGGATGCGCCGCCGCCGTCCCGGCCACAAAGGTCGGGGCCGGTGTGCCGAGCGGCGAGACATAGCCTTCGCGGATCACTTCGGGATCATAGGCCTTGCGGGCAAAGACCTCGCGCACCCGCGCCTCGAAATGCGACAGCGGGAAGGTCTCGAAATTCGGATCGAAGGAGGACTGGTCCCAGCGCTCGCAGAAATCGGCGCAGCTCTGGAAACAGGGATGGTCGCGGAATGTGTCGCGCGCATTGGGATCCCAGCCATAGTGATGGGCGTAATAGAGCATCTGGAAGATGCCGTGATGTTCCACCACCCAGGCCACATCCCAGCGAATGAAGGGCCGGATGATCTCGGCGGCGAAACGGTCATGGTTCTGGGGTGCCAGCCCGTCGCCGATATCGTGCAGCAGCGCACCGACGATCCAGTCGATATCCGCCCCGTCGCGCTCGGCCCGGGTCGCCGCCTGCAGGCCATGCTGCAACCGGCTGATGGCATAGCCCTCGAAGGTTTCCTGCTCCTGCTGGCGCAGCGCTGCCAGAACCCGGTCGACGGTCAGGGCGACGAAGGGTTTTTCCAGTTCGTGCAGCAGAAGGTAATCTTCCTTCGTGCCGTCCTTCATCTGGGTGAAACTTACGACTTTTCCATCTGCCATGGCCATCCTCCTCCAGATCGCAGAAAGCTTTTTGCAATCTAGCGCGGTCTGCGCGATAGAAAAAGACGATTGATTTTGTCATCTGATCAAGATTATTTATCACGCATGCACATTATCCAGCTCAGAACCTTTCTGGCCATCGCCGAGACCGGCAGCTTTCACCGGGCAGCCCTTGCGGTCAACATCACCCAGCCGGCGGTGAGCGCCCGGCTGAAGCAGCTGGAAGACAGTCTTGGCGTCAGCCTGTTCGAGCGGGGGCGCCAGGGCGCGGTGCTGACCGAGGCGGGCAGGCATCTGCGCGCGCATGCCGAAAGCATGGTCCGCACCTGGAAGATCGTCTCCGACGATCTCGCCCGGCGCTTTTCCGGCCATCTGTCGCTGCGGCTCGGGGCCCAGCTCAGCATCTGGGATCCGCTGCTTCTGGACCTGACGATCTGGGTCGGCGATCACCTTGGCAAATTGCCGATGACGGTGAATTTCGACCACCAGACCAATGCGCTCGATGCGATCCGCAACGGGCTGCTCGACTTTACGCTGACCAACCAGAGCCCGGAGGGCGATATCGACGGCGTGCGGCTGCCCTCCGAACCGCTGTTGCTGGTCAGTGACCGGCCCGCCACGCTTGCCGAGCAGCCCTTGCCGCTGTTCGTCAATTGCGAGCTGGGCCGGGAATTCGACGAGGTGATCGAGCGCAGCCTGCCGCCGGAAACCGCCCGCTACATCTTTCTCGGCAATTACACGATGGGCCTCCACTATGTCAGGCGGCGCGGCGGGATGATCTATGTCCCCACATCGGTGGCGCAGGAAGGCCTGCGGTCCGGGGTGCTTCATCTGGTGGACGGCGCGCCGCCCATCGACATCCCGCTCTACGGTGCCTTTCTGCCGGGGTCGCCGGTGCGCGACACGATCGAGACCCTGGTTCAGGGCTTTTTCCTGCAACCTGCTGCCGGAACGACAGGTCCCCGATCCTCGCGCCAGAACCTGTCTGGTTCAATGTGAACCTGACAGGTTCTGGCCGTGTGCGGCATCCGGAAGGCGACCGCTTTCCTGCAGCACATAGTCGATGAACAACCGGCCTGATCGCGACAGGCTCTGATCATCCCAGATCGCCAGCGTCCTTATATCCTCCGTCAGCCCGCCGACCGGCAGGGCGGTGACCTCGCGCAGCACCGTGTTCTGCTGGCAATCCGGATAGAGCGCGACCCCGGCCCCGGCGGCGACCAGCCCGAAGATCGCGACGCTTTCATTGATGAACTGCATCTGCGGCTTTGCCACGCCCGCGGACTGAAAGCCGCGCTCAAGATACTGGTGAAAACTCTGCCAGTCATCGGGATGGCCGACGATCAGCCTTTCGCCGGTCAGGTCCTTCAGCGACACCGAGTCGAGCCGGGTCAGCCGGTGGCCGTGGCGCACCAGGCAATTCAGCCCGTAGCGGCCGGTTTCATGCCGGCTGAACCGCCCGTTGCCAACCGGCCCCATGACGAAGGCAACATGCAGCTGGCCGTGCTCCAGCCTTTCGAGAATGGCTTGGCGCGAGGCGGACGTGAAACGGAAACCGATCTCCGGGAACTGGCTCTGGAACCGGTGCAGCAGACGCGGCAATTCCGCCTGCACGACGAAATCATTGACGCCGATCTCGATCTCTCCGACGCTGCCTGATGCCATGCGCCGGGCGCGATCAGTCCAGACGGTGAAACGGGCCACCACCTCGCGGCATTCCTCCAGCAGGAGCCGCCCTTCCGCCGTCAGCGCGACATGGCGCGAGCTGCGGACCAGCAACGGCAGGCCAAGTTCGGTTTCCATATAGGCAATGGTGCGGCTGACGGCGGACTGGGTCGTGCCCAGCTGCTGTGCGGCGACGGAAAAGCTCAAACTGTCCGCAACCGCGATGAAGGTGCGCGCATGGCGCAGGTCCCAATGCATTCACGCTCTCCGCTCTGCCCCGCACGCCCGAACCGGCGGGAGGCAGATCGGCATATGTCATATTTATCCAGCGATGAACAGGAAGGCCCTCCTGCAAAGGATCAATCGGTCAGGCGCGGCTGGCTGATGACCTTTCGGAACAGCGCTTCCATGGCATTCTTGATGCTGCCGTCAAAACCCACCTCATAATACAGGCCCGGCGAGGCGCAGCTTTGCAGGTTCTTGCCGATGCTGCCCTGGAAGGGCGCAATATAGGTATTGTACCAGCCATTGGTGGGCAGCGGCCGGTAGGTCGTGTAGAGCACGGCGATCTGGATGCCGCGGTTCTTGATGGCAGTGCAATAGGTATTGTTGAGCGGCTCCTGGCAACGCTGGTCGCCATAGAGCTGCTGGGTGCAGCCGGCCGGGCGAATGGCATCATCGACACCATCCGTGACCATCATCAGCACCTTTTGTGGCGTGGCGGCACTGCTGCCATTGCCGGGGGGATCGATGATCCAGCTGTAGAAGGCCTGCAAGGCGCCCGGAATATTGGTGAGCGCATCGATATTGTACCCGGGATAGGGGACCTGCATCAGGTCGATCTTGTCGACATTGCTTTTCAGCAGCGTCATGTCGCTGGTGAAGGTCTTCATCGAATTGTTGACGGGATAGGTGGGGTACAGAACCGCATTGTTCTGCATGAAGTGCAGGGCGACGCGATACTGATTGGAAACGGCGCGGGTGGAGACAATCGCATCCGCCATCTGCTTGACCGCAGCCTTCAGCACGTCGAAGCGCACCGATATGCCCTGGGCACGAACTTTGGCCAGCGAATCATTTGGGCTGGAGACATCGTGGCAGGCAAATTCGCAGCCTAACGTCGACAGCATTTTCGCCGCATCCGCATCGGTGGCCGCCACCCCCATCGACGGACTGTTGTCGAGGAAGAGATGGAAGTCGATGAAGGTCGGAACGCCCGAGGTGGCGACAGCCTTGCCGGAAACGCGGATGGTCCTGACGCCAAATATGCGCATGAAGGTGGTCGGCACATTGGCCGAATAGCCGATCGTCGCCGTCATATAGGCACCCGAACGGACCAGGACGGGCGTCACCGTCACCGGGATATTGACCCCCGATCCCGCCAGATTGCCCTTGAACATCGTCGACGCCTTGGCACCGGCGACGGTGAGCGAGGTTTCAAGCGGCGTGGTGGCGGTGAAGACGGTGGCCTGCGCGGATTCGCTGACGGAATCGACCGCCGCCGCGTCGGCGGCAACGCCAAGCGCCGACTTGGTCATCAGCGCATTGGTATAATCGACCGCGAGTCCCGACATGCCGATGACGGGAACGATCATCAGGGCGGTCAGAAGGGCGAAATTGCCCGCCCGGTCATCCATGAGGTGACGAAGGGCGGAGATCAGCTTTTTCACGGGGGTACCACGCGGCATCACATTATCAATCCCTGATCAAGTCCTGCGTGGTGTAATATATAACTTATAAGTTTAATTATTAATAAAAACGCCAACGGCAGGACTCCTTGCAGAGCCTGGCTTCCAGCGCCGCCGTTGACACCAAAGTGATCGCCGCCACCGTTGTGCCGTTGCCAAGGCATGGGAAAACAGGGATGGTGGGGCAGCAAAAAGCCGAGGCTCGCCGCCCCTCCGGGGTCGTCGGATGCCTTGGCCGGGGGGGAACGGAAACTGACGGTGCAAAAGCGATGCGGCTAGCCACGGCAATGACCACGATGATTGCGGCAAGCATCATCGTCAGCGCAGCGGTGGTGCATTTCAGCTGGTCCAGTGCCGCTGCCGATGCCACCGACCAATTGCTGACCTCGCTGGAAAACCAGATCACCGGCGATGTCCGGCGCACGTGGTGGGAACAGGTGGTCAATATCCAGACGCTGGCCCAGACCGTGGTTGACGCGCTGGAAGCCGCCCCCGCCGACCGCGACCAGCGACAGGTTCTGGCGACCCTGCTCGGCGCGCAACCGCAAAATTCCTGGCTGATCTCGACCGGAGCCGATGGCACCCAGATCGCCGGCGGACCGATCGGGGCCGACCGTTTTGCCACCGTCACGCTGGATCAGGCGGGCCGGATGCAGGTGCCGAGGGCCTCTGGCAGCATCAATGGCGCAAAACCGCCGCCGCCCCTGTCGGCCGATACCACCGCCATGCTGGCGTCCTTCGACTGGAAGGCGTTTCGCACCAGCACATCCGCGCCGCGCTGGGAAATCGTGCCGCGAACGCCGACCGGACGGGAATGGGGCCTTGCCTATATCCAGAAGCCACGCGACCGGGTGACGGCCGTTGTCATCGGCAGCGATACCATCGCCCGCATCCTCGGCGCAATCGAGGTCAGTGGCGGCGGGCGTTCCTATATTGTCGGTCCGGATGGCAAGATCGTGCTGGCAGCCCGCAAGGCCGATGTGGTCTTCGACCGGCGTCTGGATGCCATTGCCGGGCAGGCAGGCCAGCATGTGGCCGAGCGCACCGGCGATCTCAACGTTGAGGAAAGCCTGCATCTGGCGGCCGACGGACAGACCTACACGGTGTCGGTCTCGCCGCTGTGGTTCAATGGCTGGCAGCTGGCGATCATCGTGCCGGACAATTTCTTCCTCGACAGCGTTCACCGGATCTATGGCTATGTGCCCTTCGAAATCGTCGGCCTGACGGTGCTCGCCGCAGCGCTGGCCATTCTGGTGAGCCTGCAGCTCTTCACCCGCCCGGTCCAGGCGATCATTGCCAATCTCCGGCTGGTCGAGGGTTTCGATCTCGACCGGGTCGGCCACAGCGCCTCGCCGCTCAGCGAAATCAACCAGATTTCCGAGGCCATTGCCCGGATGAGCACCGGGCTTGCAAGTTTCGGCAAGTTCATTCCGGTCGATCTCGTGCAGTCGCTGCTGGCCAAGGGCATTCGTCCGCAACCGGGCGGCAGCCGCGCCCGCATCACTGTGATGTTCACCGATATCGGCGGCTTTACCGCCATGACCGAACGGCTCGGCGAGGCGATCCTGCCGCTGCTCAGCGCCTATCTCGATCTCGCCTCGGCGGAAATCGCCAGGCAAAGCGGCACCATCGACAAATTCATCGGCGATTCCGTCATGGCCTTCTGGGGGGCTCCGGTTGCCGATGACAATCAGGCCGTGCGGGCCTGTGCGGCAGCCCTTGAAATCGTCCGCCAGTGCCGGCAATTGCAGGGCCTGCCGGGTGCCGAGACCGGTTTCGAAGTGCGCATCGGCATCGAGACCGGCACGGCGGTGGTCGGCTATGTCGGCTCTCCAAACCGGCTGAACTACACCGCCATCGGCGATGTCGTGAATGTCGCGAGCCGGATGGAGAACCTCAACAAATATTACCGCACCGCAATCCTGATCGGTGAGGATGCCCGCGCCCTTGCCGGTGACGCCATCCTGGTGCGCGAAATCGACCGCACCGTGGTGCCGGGCCGGGCCACAGCCATTTCCGTCTATGAACCGGTCGGGATCAGGGGACGCGATACCCCCGCCCCCTGGCTCTCCCATTATGCAGACGGGCTGCGCGCCTATCGCGCCCGCGATTTCAACGGCGCGATATCCTGCCTCGACCAGGTGCTCGAGCTTCAGCCCGACGACGGCCCTGCAGCCGTGCTGCGCCAGAAATGCACGGCACTCGCCCTCAAACCCCCCGGCCCGCACTGGCAGCCCGTCACGGTGCTCGCCTCAAAATCCTGACCCTGAAAAGGCTCTAGAGTTTGTCAGGGAAAAGTGGAATCCGGTTTTCCCGCTCAAACTTGTTTGAGCGAAAAGACAAACGAAAACAAATTTGCTTGGAGTCTGTCTGGTTCAATATGAACCTGACAGACTCTAGGCCGCTTCACGGCGCAAGGCTTGTGCCATGCAGTGGATGCCGCCGCCGGTTTTGGAGATTTCGGCGGTGTCGACGGCGGCGACCTCGAAGCCGCGGGCCTTCAGCTGGTCGATGAGCGTGCGGCTGGAGGTCGGCGCAATCACCCGGTCGCGGCCAAGCGACATGAAATTGCAGCCGAGTGCCATCGTGTCCTGAAATGGCACGTCGATGATATCGTGGCCCTTCCCCTTCAGCCAGTCGACAATGCCGGGATCGGTGCAGTCGAGGCAGACGGCGGTGAGCTTTTCGGCAATCGGCACCACCATCAGGTCGATATGGACATAATATTCGTCGATGAAGGCCAGCCGGGTTTCCCAGCCTTCCCGGTCGAACCAGGCCTGCACCTGGCGGGCCCCTTCCTCCTGGGTGCGTGCGCCGCCGCAGCCGATCAGCACCACGCCATCCTCGATGACATTGAAATCGCCGCCCTCGAAGGTGCCCGCCGTCACCATGTCATAGATCGGGATGCCGAGCTTTTCATAGGTGCGGATGGCGGCATAGTTCTCGCCGCGCCGCCACCAGTTGGCCATGGCGGTGATGATCGCGCCATAGGGGGTCATCACCGAGGAATCACGGGCATAGACCTGCATCGGCAGTTCCGGGCTCGGGTCGTGCCAGTGGATGCGCACGCCAAAATGCTCGTAGGCCGAGACGAGTTCCTTGTGCTGCGCCTGCGCCGTCTGGATGTTGCAGGGATTTTCCCGGAGATGCTTGCGCGACAGCGAGCTGGTCGCCAGGTGCCGGAGATGGGCGGGCGAGCCGAGCAGCACATCGGTCAGCGGGTCGGTTTCGTTGCGAAACCCGAAGCCCTGAAGCCGGGTGGTGCCGCCCTTCGGGTTGCGGCGCTGCAGGCTGAAGCCTTCGTTCATTGAAGAAGTCATCGTGTTGTCTCCATGCTCTCGGTTGAAGGAATCCACCAGTCGCGACCGCGCGGGGTTGCGGCATATTCGGGCCAGCGGAAATGGATGGGCGGCCTGTAATCGCAAAGCGGCGCGATCCAGCGGCTGCCGCCAATGCCGCCGCCGGTCCGCTCGATGAATTCCGCCTTCGCCGCCTGCCGCGCTCCGGCATCCTCGAGGAGCCGCATGCCGGCATGGGCGAGCACCCTGGCCGCTGTCTGGATCATCGGATCGATGGTGGCTGGAATGCCGCCGAGCGCGTTCATCGCCCAGGCCGGATACCGAAAGCCGGATGGCCCCGAAAGCGTCGGGCGGGCGATATAGAAGCGGGCTAGCGGCGCATGCCAGCTCATGTCGGTATAGTCGTCGGAGGTGGAATGGGTCTGGGACGGCGGCAGATCGCGGCGCAGGATCGCCTCCGCCGCCTCCGGATCAATCAGCCGGGCGCATTCGGGCAGGAAAGGGTCCTGCATCGGCGCGAGCCCGCAATTCTCCTGGATCGCCCGACCGATGGCCCGGGCACCCTCGTCCATCCCGGGCGGGCCGATCATCTGCAGGGACTGCCAGACGGTGCGTGCCATCGCATGATTGGCAAGGCCGGGGCGGGATTTCGACACCCAGTGCCGCTCCACCCGGCAGCCGGACAGGCGGGCTGCCGCCTCGGCATTGCGGTCGAGCACCGCCACCACCTGCTCGCCCATCCCGATGGTCGGCACCCGGATCATGTACTGGATTTCGGCAAGGCCTGCGGGCAGGTTGTCGGCGGTGGCCTGGCCTGCGGTCAGGATCGCCTCGCTGACCGACCAGCCGCCCTGATGCGGCAGCATCGATTCGCGCAGCGCCTTCGAGGTCATGTACATCAGCATCAGCGCGTCATTCGCCCCCGGCGCGCGGATGGCGGAATGGGATTGGGGGATCGGCGCCCCGTCCGATTGCCCCCAGCCTTCCGGTTCGTCGCAGACGAAGCGGTAGATCATTGCATAGGCCGCCCCGCAATGGGTCTCCCAGCGCACCGTGTTGCACATCGGCAGCATGTAGAAGGGATGAAAGGACAGGATCGCGTCGAGCCCGTCATAATAACCCCTGGCCGCGTGGATCGGCTTGGAGCCGCGCACCTTTTCGGCAGGCTCGCCGGTAAAGCGCAGGCTGCCGCCGATACCGTGATGCCGCATCGCCGATTGCAGCGCGAGAAGCGCGCCGAGGCCCGCCATGCCGAGGCCGGAATGGGGATCGGTATGGCCGCCGGCATGGACCGAGAGACCCGGACGCGGTCCGCGCATCACGGATGCCGCCTGGCAATTGCCGGGCACCGCGTCATATTCGGCGTAAAGCAAGATGGCAGGCCCCGGGCCATTCGACCAGTGCGCGGCAAAGGCGGTCGGCATGCCGCCGGAGCCGGTTTCCACATCGAATCCATGCGCCCGCAGCACCGAGACATACCAGTCGGCGGAGCAATATTCCCGCCAGGCGGTCTCGCCGAAATCGAAGATCCGGGCCGCCCCTTCCGACAGGAAGGCGGCATTGGCCGCGATATGGCTGATGGCATGGGCCTGGGCTGCCGACGTCTGCATGATGCCTGTTCTCCGTCAAAGCCTTTCGGCAGGGCCTACTAAAGCGCAAGGCCGATGGTTCAGAAAGTGAATTGTTTTCCGGTTCACTGCGAATATTTTTCACCTATGCTGGTCCGATCCGCCCGGGAGCCGTTTCCAGTCGGATCGCAAACCGGTCTGGACCGGGCTTTGACCAAAGGAGGCAAGAGATGAGCCGGATCCCGTCGACCCAGGCGCTGCGCGCGCTCGAAAGCTTTGCCCGCCATGGCTCGGTGTGGAAGGTGGCCGACGAGCTCAATCTCACCCGTTCGGCGGTCAGCCACCAGTTGCGCCAGCTGGAGCGTGATCTCGGCTTTCAGCTGCTCGCCCGCGCCGGCACAAGGGTGGAGCTGACGGAACAGGGGCTCGGCTATGCGCTGGATGTGCGCCGGGCGCTGACGGCGATCACCGGCTCGGCGCTGCGCCATGGCAGCCGGGGCATTGCCGGACGGGTGCAGCTCTCCAGCGCGCCGGGCTTTGCCGCAAGCTGGCTCTGCGCCCATGTCGGCAGCTTTCAGGATGCCCATCCCGATGTCCGGCTGTCGGTTGTCACCCCCGCCCGGCTCGATGATGTCTCCAACCCCGAGATCGACGTGTTCATCGCCTTTGGCAATGGCCATTGGCCCGGCATGCAGGTGGAAAGGCTGGTCGATGTCGGGTTTACGCCGCTGTGCAGTCCGCTTCTGCTCAACAAGGGTTTCGGCCTCAGCGGCCCCGCCGATGTGCTGAAGATGCGGCTTCTGCATCTTGTCGATTATCGCGACTGGGAAAACTGGTTTCGCGAGGCGGGCCTCGATCCGAAACTCGCCCGCTCCGGCATCGTGTTTTCCGACATGAACCTCGTCTATGCCGCCGCCAGCGCCGCGCAGGGCGTGGCGATGGGGGATGAATTCATCTGCCGCAATGCCATGGATCTCGGCCATCTGATCCGCCCCTTCGACCGCACCATTCCTTCCGCCAACACCTATTATCTGGTGGTCTCGCAGGAGCGCGCCGATCATGAGGCGGTGAAGGCCTTCTGCTTCTGGCTCAAGTCCGAAATGACCAGCAGCGATGCGGAACGGCTCCCCGCCAGTTCCCGGCCGGGGACCTGACGGGGGGTCGATAGGTGAATATATTTTGTCGGAAACGGGAAAATTATTCAGTTGCCTTCAACCACCTCCACCCCTAGCCTTTGCGACCAGGGGGGATTGCTTATGGAAAGACGCGGCGGCGCGGCGGAAATCGCGGCAACGGGCATCAGTAAGGCCTATGGCAATTTCTTTGCATTGAAGGATGTGTCGCTGACCATCGGTCGCGGCGAATTCCTCACCCTGCTCGGCCCGTCCGGCTCCGGCAAGACCACATTCCTGATGACGCTGGCAGGCTTCGTCGAGGCGACAGCGGGCAGACTTGTGAAAGATGGTGTCGACATCACCCGCCAGCCGGCCGAACGGCGCGGTTTCGGCATGGTGTTTCAGGGCTATGCGCTGTTTCCCCACATGAGTGTCGAGAAGAATATCGCCTTCCCCTTGCAGGTCCAGGGCCGCAGCGCCGCCGAGATCCGCACCAGGGTCGGCCAGATGATCGAAAAGGTCGGTCTCACCGGCCACGCCCACAAGCGGCCTGCCGATCTCTCCGGTGGCCAGCAGCAGCGGGTCGCGGTCGCCCGGGCGCTCGCTTTCGAACCCTCGGTTCTGCTGCTCGACGAACCGTTTTCCGCCCTCGACAAGAATTTGCGCGGCGCGATGCAGGAGGAAATGCGCAGGCTGCATCAGGACACCGGCACCACCTTCGTCTTCGTCACCCATGACCAGTCGGAAGCGCTGGCGCTGTCGACGCGGGTGGCGATCTTCAACCATGGCTGCTTGCAGCAGGTGGCAAGCCCGCGACAGGTCTATGACCAGCCCGCCAACCGTTTTGTTGCGGAATTTCTGGGCGATATCAATATTCTGCCGGTTGATGGCAATGGCAGCGACGCGGATGGCAGCTTCGCCCGGCATGGCGGCGAGACCATCCGGCTGGCCGCACCGGCCGGTCAGGCCAGTGCCAGTTTTGCCATTCGTCCGGAATATGTCACGCTGTCGGTCACCCCGCCCGCCGAGGCCAATGCGCTGCCGGTTTCGATCCGTTCGATGACCTATCTGGGTGCGGTCACGCGCTTTGCCACCGAGACATCGGCGGGTGCGCCGCTGGTGGCGGAGCTGCCGACCCATCAGGTGCCTGCCGGTTTTGCGCCTGGCACGGTTGTCCGGGCCAGCTGGCCCCGGGATCGCGGTTACTTTCTGTGAGATTGCCGGCGGCGGTGATGCCGCCGGTATGACGTGCAAAAAACAACAACAGGGGTGAACAGGATGACTGAGAAATTCGAACAGGAATGCCTGGAAATATTGTCCGGGAAAGCCGACAGCGGTGAAATTTCACGGCGGAAATTCACGCAGCTTGCCGCCGTGCTGCTGGCTGGCCTGCCATTGGCGCTGAAGGCCAGGGGGGCGCTTGCCGCCGCCAATGAACTGGTGCTCGTCAACTGGGGCGGTGATGCCGGCAAGGCCTATGATGCTGCCTATGGCGCAGCTTTTGCCAGGGAGACCGGCATTACCGTCAAGGAGGATGGCTCCGGCCCGACGGAAGGTGCCATCGAGGCGCAGGTCAAGAGCGGCAAGCCGAGCTGGGACCTCGTCGATGCCGATCCCTTCTCCGCCCAGTCGCTCGGCAAGAAGGGCCTGATGGAACCGATCGACTATACTGTCGTCGACAAGAAGAAGATGCGCGACGGCTTCGGCTGGGAATATGCCGCCTCCACCTATTTCTTCTCCTATGTGATCGCCTATGATTCCTCGAAATTTGGCGACAAGGTGCCGACAGGCATGGCGGATTTCTTCGATGTCGAGAAATTCCCCGGCAAGCGCGCGCTCTACAAATGGGGTGCGGCAATGTGGGAAGCTGCCCTGCTCGCCGATGGCGTTGCCGCCGACAAGCTCTATCCGCTCGACCTCGACCGCGCCCACAAGAAGATTGCGTCGCTCAAGGACCATGTCGTCTCCTACTGGGGCGGCGGGGCGGAAAGCCAGTCTGTGCTGCTGAATGGCGAAGCCTCGATGGCGCTGATCTGGTCGACCCGTGCCAGCCTGATCGAGAAGGATTCCGGCGGCCAGATCAAGTTCGTCTGGGATCAGGGCCTGATTTCGCCCGGCGCTCTGGCCGTACTGAAGGGCAATCCCGGCGGCAAGGAGGCCGCGATGAAATTCATCGCCGCCGCCCAGGATCCGGCAAAACAGCTGGTGATGTTCGACATGCTCGGCCAGGGCCCGGCCAACCCCGCCGCCGATGCGCTGCTGCCGCCCGAAAAGGCGCGGATCAACCCCGTCGATCCCGCCAACATGAAGAAGCAGATTGCGCTCGACATGGGCTGGTACGAGACCAATTATGGCGCGGCACTCGATGCCTATACCAAGATCATCTCGGCCTGAGTGATCGCCCCTTCCGCCGCCGTCGCGGCGGAAGGGGTTCTCATGCCTGCGACCGGGCGACCGGATTGCGCGGCATCTTCGCCCGCCCCTCGTCCTGGAGTCCCTTATGACTGCGGCTCTCAAGCCCCTGGCCCTTATCGCCCCCCTGATGCTGTTCCTGCTCGCGGCCTATATCGTGCCGTTTCTGGGGATCGTGGAATGGAGCGTGACGCTGCCGCAACCCGGGCTTGGCAATTATGCCAGTGCCGTCACCGATCCGCTGATCCTGTCGGTGCTTGTCCGCACCTTCCGCATCTGCCTGATTGTCGCGGTTCTCTCGGTGATCGCAGCCTATGCAATTGCCTATATCTGGGTGCGCGGCACGCCTGTCCAGCGGCTTCTGGCCGAACTGTGCATTCTCATTCCCTTCTGGATTTCCGTTCTCACCCGCGCCTTTGGCTGGGTGGCGCTGCTGTCCAATCGCGGGCTGATCAACACCTGGCTGACGGAACTCGGGATCATTTCCGAACCGCTGACGCTGGTGCGCAATGAATTCGGCGTGGTGCTGGGCATGGTGCATTTTCTGCTGCCTTTTGCGGTCTTTCCGATTTCTTCCTCGATGCGCACGCTGGATGAGCGCGTGCTGCTCGCCGCGCGCGGCATGGGCGCTTCGGCACGGCGCAGCTTCTGGCAGATCTATCTGCCGATGACTGGCTCCGGCGTGCTGGGGGCGGCAATCATGGTCTTCGTCTTCGCGCTCGGCTTCTTCATCACCCCCACCATTCTCGGTGGCGGGCGCTCGGTGATGGCGGCGGAGCTGATTTACCTCAGGATTTTCCAGAGCCCCGACTGGGGCATGGGGGCAGCCATCAGCGTGCTGATGATGGCCATCGTCGGCCTGCTGCTGGGGCTGCTGATGCGCTATGCCCGACCCCGTGCGATGCTGAAGTGAGGATGCGCGATGTATAGGCCCGGTCCGCTTGCCCACATTCTTGCCGCCTTCGTTGCCCTGTTCCTGCTGATGCCGCTCATTGCCGTGGCGCCGGTTTCCTTTACCCCTGCCCGCTTCCTGTCGATGCCGCACGGGGTGTGGTCGCTTGTCCATTACCAGACGCTGATTACCGATCCGGCCTGGCTGGAGGCGGCCTGGCTCAGCATCCGGATCGCATTTCTGAGTTGCCTGCTGTCCACCACGCTGGCGCTGGGCTTCAGTCTCGGCATCTGGATGTTCCGGCCGTCTTTTGCCGGACTGATGATCGGCTTCGTGCTGGTGCCGATGGTGGCGCCACCGGTGGTCTCGGCGATCACCCTGTATTTCTTCCTGACCGCGCTGTCGAAGGTCAATGATTTCGTCGGCTATGACACGCCGCTCGGCGTGGCGCTGGCCCATGCGGTGATGATCGCGCCCTATGCGGTGGTGCTGATCCTAGTGTCGCTGTCGCAGATCGACCGGCGCATCGATCTCGCCGCCCGCGGCTTCGGGGCCGGCATCTGGACCCGGGTGGTCCGGGTGATCCTGCCGAATATCCGCCTCGGCGTGCTGACGGCGGCTTTCCTCGCCTTCGTGCTCTCCTGGGAGGAAATCGGCGTGACGCTGTTCATCACCTCCGTCAATGCCATCACCCTGCCCCGGATGATGTGGATGGGGCTGCGCGACAATATCGATCCCGCCATTGCCGCGATTTCGGTGATCCTGATCCTGCTGGTGGCGCTGGTGATCCTGATCAAGACCCTCATCGCCGCGCACTGGTCGCGCCGGGCATCCGGCACGGCGTGATCCGCACTATCCGCCAAGGGCGTCCTATCGCCGCCCGAGCTGGGAGAGGGCCATCAGCGTACTGCTGCTGATGCCACCTGCGCCGCCACCGCGCGACAAGGTGGCCAGCGCCGCATTGCTGTCGGCCTGGTCATTCTGCATGTCATACATCGCGTTGAAGCGGTTGATGAAGGATTTCAGCTTCTGGGGGTCGGAGAGATCCTTGAGGTTCAGATATTTGTCGACCACCTTGGCCTGCTGCTCGATCTTCATGTTGGCGACCTCGTCGGGCAGCCTGAAGGCGGTGCGAAACACCTTGGACAACGCGCCATCGGCCAGGATGTCATAGGCCGAGCGGATATCGCCCGCCTTGCGTTCGAAATAGAGCGCCAGCCGAACCCCCGGATTGTCCTCGCCCTGCTGGCTTTCCAGTGCCTGCTGCAGATAATTGTGCTGGGTCTCCAGCAATTGCCCGAGGCCCTGGACGCCTGATATTGCCGCATGGGCCAGATTGCCCCGGGCATCGAAATTGAAGGAGGCCGCAAGTTCCGAAAACCGGAGATCCCGTTCCGAATTGGCAAAACTCTTCGGGTCCTTCAGGTCCGACTTGAAGATTTTCTTGAGATAGGCATCCGTCACCCTGGTCGGGTCGATTCCCTTGGCCGTCATCACCACATTCAGCAGCTTGCGGTCACCGAGCAACTGGTCGACGGTTTTGATCTTGCCGATCGTGTCCTGGTAATATTTCGCTTCTTTTTCGGCCTTGGTGCGGGTTGCCCCCTTGTCTGCATTGGAGGCGAATTTCAGCTTCTCGACGATATATTGCTTGGCGGTCTGGGTAATGGTGATGTCGCTCTGGGCCACCAGCGGCTCGGAAGGCTTGCCCTTGGCATCGAAGTTGAACTCGCGCGCCAGTTTCAGATAGCGCTCATCCTTCAAGCGGTAGACATAGCTTTTCGGATTCTGCAGGTCGCTGGTCAGCACATTGCGGATGGTCAGGGTATTTTCCGCGGCGGGATCAAGGCCCACCGCCTTCAGGGCGAAATTGTAGACATTGGCGGTGCGCATGAAGGTGTCGAGGTCCTTGACGGTCGGCAGGTTACGCTTGAACTGGTTGATCGCCGCCTCGTCGGCGGCGTCATCCGCGTCATTATAGGCCCCCATGTAGAAATTGGTGGTCAGCTTGGTCTGGGCTGCGGTCTGGGCGGCAACACCGGGATTGAGCGTGCCGTCGCGATTGAAGTTGAAGGCATTCATCAGGTTGCGATATTGCTGCTTCTTGGCCCCGGCCATGTTGACATAGCTCTTCAGATTGTTGGGGTCCCGGTCGCTGGTCAGGATGTTTTCAAGTGTCGCAGGCACCAGGGCCCCGATCCCGAAGGCCGTATCCAGGAACTTGTAGATCCGGTCATCCAGCGGGCTTGCAAACAATTCGTCGATACTGCGGGCGCTCGCCACCTTCTGCTCGAAATATTGCTTGTTGAGCAGGGCGGCCGACGGCGTCACCCGTGGATTTTTGAAAACATAGGTCTCGTTGGCTTTCTTCTTCTCCGCATCGGTCTGCGCCATGACGCCGGGCGCCAGTGTACCATTGGCCGAAAACTGGTAGGCGGCGGCGAGATCGTAATATTTGCCGATGGCCGCAATCGAATTGTTGTAGCTGGCAATTTTCGAGGCGATCGACTTCAGCAGCACGTTTTGCTGATCGATCATGCCCTGTACCTTGACCCGGTCGGCTCCCGGAGCCTTCAGCTCGGCGGTGAGGTCGGCAAGCGTGACGCGAACCGTCTGCAGATCCGTTTGCGACTGACCGAGCCGGGTCCTGATGTCGTCGCGGCGCGCCGACCAGACGGTGTTGATATAGCTGCCGGGATCATTGGGATCGCTGCTCATCAGCTTGCGCACCGTATCGCGCGACCAATTGTGCTCGTCGATGTCGAACACTGCGAACATATAGGCGCGGAGCCGGTCATTGTTGAGGATGTCGTCGGCCTTTTTCACCTTGTCCATCATCACATTGTAATAGCGGGTCTCTTCCTTGATCCCGTCGGCTTGCTGCTGGATCGTCTTGGTATAGAGGCCGATGGTTTCATCCGTCTGGGTCGCCGTCTGCACCACCTTGACATTGCTGCCGGTGAAGGAAAAGGCGGCGGCAAACTCGCGGTAGCGCGTATCGGTGAGCTTGTTGGCAAAGCTTTCCGGATCGGAAAGAT
The DNA here is from genome assembly GCF_963457605.1 of uncultured Gellertiella sp. Classification (GTDB taxonomy): domain Bacteria; phylum Pseudomonadota; class Alphaproteobacteria; order Rhizobiales; family Rhizobiaceae; genus Gellertiella. The sequence continues at coordinate 187,207 of NZ_OY735138.1, read as the reverse complement.
TGCTGCGCAATACCTTGCCGATGAAGGCCTTGGCATAGGCCATGTCTTCCAGGCCAAAGGCCTTCATCGCATAGCGATACAACCGGTCGTTCTTCAGAAACTCGTCGGCGGTTTTGACCTTGCCGATATTGTCCTGATAATAGGCGGCATCTCGCGCCACTTCGGGTTGTTTGGACACATGGTCCAGCGCCTTCTTCATGTCACGGACGATCAGATTGTAGCTGAGGGATGTGGAGACCATGCTGCACCCTTGAGAAGAATATCGGTCATTTACAAGGGATTCAGGTTGCGCGAAGCTGGAGAAATTGCACCATAATACAACTTATGGACATTTACCTGTATAAATATCCGTTCATGTGGTGGCGGGCGCGGCAGGCGCTCCACACAATCAGCGTGCCACGAAACACACCTATTGATTGTTCTCGCCTTGTACGCGTCAGGGAAAACACGCAAATGAAGTTTTGCGTTTGGACCCCGGTTTTACCTGACAAATTCTAAAGTGCGGAGCGTTTTGCAGGATTCGGCAGAGCCGCGCTTTCGCTCTTGTCTTACAACCATGGAGCGTGTCCTCATGACCAGAGGCGTGACCTGCCTTCAGGGAAGGCAGTCGCAGATGGCCTGCTTTTCGGAGAGGGTCATGCAGCGGACATCGAGCGTAAGCCGCTTGATCTGTCGACTGACGGTCAGCGAAACCCTGCCAATATTGCCATCACGCTTAAGGGCTTCACTGACGATGTAATCGTCGAGCATCAGCGGATCGATATGCAGGTAACTGTCGTGATCCAGCCATGGGTGATGGGGGAGTTTCTCGAGCAGAATGCAGGGCTTCCAGAATGGTTTTGAATTTATGCGGTAAAAGATCCCTCCGACCGGATTGACGCACACCACCATCTTGGGATGCGGCGGTTCGATCAAACTGTCGAAAATCCATATGACGTCGAGAGGATCAAGCATCAGAGCTTCATGAAACGGGCGTTTTCTTCCAGATATTCCAGAATATCCGCCTTGTTTTCACCTTCGTCGATCATGTCAGCATAGCTCATGACACCCAGATTGGCCCTTTGCCAATCCCGCCCGTGCGTCGCTTCGGTCCGTTCGTTGAAGTCCATGGCGACCGACTGTGCCAGGGCTGCGGCAAAACAGTCCCTGTCGCTCTCTGAAAGGGCATCGCGGTTGTCCACAGATGCGTTTGTGGACCGTGCCAAACGGTAACCGCGCAGTTCCCACGGCACCTGCTCGACACCAAGTTCAGCGAGCCAGAGCGCTTCTCCCTTTGCCATTTCGTAGATTTCCAGCGGCACGGGGCCAAACTTCATGGCACGGTAGGTTGCTCCGAATATCGGCCTGAAATTGGCATTCAGATGCGCCTTGTCCGCAAAATAACAGGCTTTGAGGGCAGCATGCAGATCAATACCGGGATGGTCAGCGACCATCCAGTCCAAGGCAGCCAGGGCCTTTGCCGGGGCAAATTTGAATCTGATGAGCGTCATCCACCGTATATAGGCGTTTTGAGGGTTCAATTCAATGCATTAGAGTCTGTCAGGTTCATATTGAACCAGCCAGACTCTAGCGCCCTTTGTTTTCGTTTGTCTTTTCGCTCAAGCGAGTTTGAGCGGGAAAACCGGATTCCACTTTTCCCTGACAAACGCTAGATTATTTAGAAAAAACAACAGGTCAGCATGAACCTGCCGGATTCCGGTGCGAGACGGATCAGGTTGCGAGTCCCGGAATAAAAGGGCAGCGAACGAACCTCCTGCCCGCTTGCCCGTTGGTACCGGACGACTGCCGGCGGTTCGAAACGGTCTCCCCCATGCTGCCCGAAAACCCCCGTTCCCCCTTGCACATCGTCGGCCATCCCCTGCATGCGATGCTGGTGCCCTTTCCGGTGGCCTGTTGTGTCGGCACGCTGATCACCGACGATGTCGGCAACACGGTCTGGCGTGTCACACCGGCAACGGCCCCTGAGGGGGCCGGGCGCTCGTATCATTCAGGACGTCGCCCCGCTCAGGCGGCAGCGGAGCGGCGGTAGTTGCGCTTCATCTCGGGCGTGCGGATCACGGCGCGGCGGTTGAGCTTGAAGTGGCTGACCTGCTGGGCGAGCGTGATCGCCTGCTGGGCGACGCTGGCGCTGAGCGCTGCCGTCTGTTCGGCCATCCCGGCATTCTGCTGGGTCATCTGGTCGAGGCCCGCCATGGCGGTGGCGATTTCCTTGAGCCCGATCGACTGCTCGCCGATCCCCTTGGTGATGCTGTCGATATTGGTCTTGATCGAGGTGACGAAATCCTGGATGCGGCTGAGTGCGCTGCCGGTATCGCCGACAAGGCGCACGCCGGTTGCCACTTCCTGGCCGGAATTGTTGATCAGGCCCTTGATCTGCTTGGCGGCGGTGGCCGAGCGCTGGGCAAGTTCGCGCACTTCCTGCGCCACCACGGCAAAGCCGCGGCCCGCCTCGCCGGCACGCGCCGCCTCGACGCCGGCATTCAGCGCCAGAAGGTTGGTCTGGAAGGCGATTTCATCGATGACGCCGATGATCTGGCTGATTTCGCGGGACGAATTCTCGATCCGCTGCATGGCCGAGACCGCATCGGCGACCGTCTGGGTCGATTCCACCGCGCAGCTGCGGGCATCGTCGACAAGGCGCTTGGTATCCTCGGCGCTCTTCGAGGATGCATTGACGGTGACGGTGATTTCCTCGAGCGCTGCGGATGTCTGTTCCAGGGCTGCGGCCTGCTGCTCGGTGCGCTTGGCCATGCCCTCGGCAGCCCCCTGCATGTCGCCGCTGCTGTCCTGGATCTCGCCGGTGGTGTGCATCACCTTTTCGAGCGTCAGCTGGAAGGCGGCAATCGAGGCGTTGAAATCGTTGCGGATCTTCTCGAAGGTCGCGACGAAGGGATCGTCGATGGTCATCTGGATATTGCAGTCGGCAAGCCTTTGGAGGCCTGCGCCCAGCTGTTCGACCACCACGAGGATCTGGCCCGCCTGTTCGGCGCTTTCTGCCTCGCGCGCCTCGCGCTCGATGCGGCGCTGGACAGAGGCGCTGGCTGCTTCTTCCTCCAGCCGGATTTTTTCGAGGCCTGCCGCCTTGAACACTTCAAGCGCTGCCGCCATCTCGCCGATCTCATCGGTCCGCTCCGCATAGGGCACGGCGGCAGAATAATCACCCTTCGCCAGCTGTCCCATATAGGTGGTCATCACCGAAAGCGCCCGGATGGCGCGGCGGTTGACAAAGGCAATGCCGGCCAGGAACAGCAGCACCGAGAAGACGCTGCCGATGGTCGCGGCAAATTCCATGGCGTGGCCGGAGGCCTTTTCTTCCGCTTCGACTGCCGCCATGTCCTTCGAAACGGCGGTGTTCAGCTCCATGATCGCATCCTGCTGGGCGTAGAAGGATTTGACCAGCTTCTCGAAGATCGGGTCCATCTGCTCCTGGGTGCCGCCAAGCGCCGGGATCACTTCATTGTTCATATCATCCCAGAAAGCAGCCGAAATCGGGTAGATCTTGTCGGTGAGGATGGCGCGTTCGTCGGCGGGCAGGTCGACCTTGTCCCAGAAAGCCTTGCGTTCCTCGAAGGTGACCTGCAAGGCCTTGATCTGCTCGATGGCATGGGCGCGCTTTTCCGGATGGAAATTGCCTTCATAGGCGAGGCCATAGGCCTGCGACACGAACAGCGGCGGCGGCAGGATGTCGCCGAGCAGATCCTTCTGGGTGGTGATCCTGTCATAGCTCGGGCCGCCGATTTCAAGCTGGCCCAGCGTTCGCTTCTGCAGGCCGATGGAAACCACCAGACCGCAGGTCACGATGCCCGCAAAGACATACATCATGTGGGAAATTTTCAGGCTGGCCATGGCAGGTCCTCGATGGATGGGCGGAAAGAGAAGCTCTGGCCGGCGCTCATGCCAACCCTTGGGCCCCCGTTCGCCGCAGCGCGAGAGGTCCTCCATCGCGGCGGATCATCCGCCACCCTTCTTGCAAATATTATGATTACATCCAATTATTAAATATCTGTTGCATTGCTAAAAAAAGAAATGGCTTCGTGGCGGTGCGATAAACCCGCCCCCGCTTGATCTGGCGCAAGGGCCTGACGGCTGACCGGCCCCATCATCGCCCCGATGATCGCCCCCCTGATCATCCGCAGCAAACAGGCCGCCTTGAGTACATTCCGGGGCTCCCGGCGGTCGCTGAACAGGGCCTATCCTGCCTGCCGCCCCCGGCTTTTTCCTCTGGAGATGCATCATGCCTGTTGCCGCCAATCCTCTCGCCCCCGACCAGCTCTCCCGCATGGACGCCTGGTGGCGTGCGGCCAATTATCTCTCGGTCGGGCAGATCTATCTCAAGGACAATCCGCTGCTCGAGCGGCCCCTTGCGATGGCCGACATCAAGCCCCGGCTGCTCGGCCACTGGGGCACGACGCCGGGCCTGAATTTCCTTTATGTTCACCTCAACCGGCTGATCACGGACAATGATCTCGACATGATCTACATCATCGGCCCCGGCCATGGCGGGCCGGGACTGGTCGCCAACAGCTGGCTGGAGGGCTCCTATACCGAGCGCTATCCGGCAGTGGAGCGCAACAGGCACGGGCTTTACCGGCTGTTTCGCCAATTTTCCTGGCCGTCGGGCATTCCGAGCCATGTGGCGCCGGAAACGCCGGGCTCGATCCATGAGGGCGGCGAGCTTGGCTATTCGCTGGCCCATGCCTATGGCGCGGCCTTCGACAATCCCGGCCTGATCGTCTCCTGCATCATCGGCGACGGCGAGGCGGAAACCGGGGCGCTGGCAACCAGCTGGCATTCCAACAAGTTCCTGAACCCCGCCCGCGACGGCGCGGTGCTGCCGATCCTGCATCTGAACGGCTACAAGATCGCCAATCCCACCCTGCTTGCCCGCATCAGCCGCGAGGAGTTGCTGAAGCTGTTTGAAGGCTATGGCTACGAACCACATGTGGTCGAGGGCGATGATCCCGCCCTGGTCCATCAGGATCTCGCCCGTACCCTCGATCTGGCGCTTTCAAGGATCCGGGCGATCCAGCAACAGGCCCGCGACGATGTCGAGGCCGGCAGGGCGATCACCCGGCAGCCCTTTCCGTTGATCATCTTCCGCACGCCGAAGGGCTGGACAGGACCGAAGGAGGTCGATGGCAAGCCGGTCGAAAACACCTGGCGGGCCCATCAGGTGCCGATTGCCAAAATCAATTCGCCCGAACACCTGAAGCTGCTCGAAGACTGGATGAAGAGCTACCGGCCGGACGAGCTTTTCGACGGAAACGGCACGCTGCGCGAAGAATTGCAGGCACTGGCCCCGACCGGCCCGAGCCGCATGGGGGCAAACCCGCATGCCAATGGCGGCGAGCTGATGCAGGCGCTGATCATGCCGGATTTCCGCACCCATGCGGTGGCGGTGCCCGCGCCGGGTGCCATCGAGGCGGAGGCGACGCGGGTGCTCGGACATTTCCTCCGCGACATCATGAAGGCCAATCTCAAGCGTGCCAATTTCCGGATCTTCGGCCCGGATGAAACCGCCTCCAACCGGCTCAATGCCGTCTATGAGGTCGCGGGCAAGGCGTGGATGGGCGAGGTCCAGTCGGTCGATCTCGATCTCGCGCAGGATGGGCGGGTGATGGAGGTGCTGTCCGAACATCTCTGCCAGGGCTGGCTGGAGGGCTATCTGCTCACCGGGCGGCACGGGCTGTTTTCCTGCTACGAGGCCTTCATCCACATCGTCGATTCCATGGTCAACCAGCATGCGAAATGGCTGAAGGTCTGCCGCGACATCCCGTGGCGCAAGCCGATTGCCTCGCTGAACTACCTCCTGACCTCGCATGTCTGGCGGCAGGATCACAACGGCTTTTCCCATCAGGACCCCGGCTTCATCGACCTCATCGCCAACAAGAAGGCGGATATCGCCCGCATCTACCTGCCGCCCGACGCCAATTGCCTGCTGGCGGTCGCCGATCACTGCCTGCGCAGCCGCAACTACATCAATGTCATCGTCGCGGGCAAGCAGCCGGAATGGCAGTGGCTCGATATCGATGCCGCCGAGCGCCATTGCGCGGCGGGGGCGGGGATCTGGCACTGGGCGAGTGATGCGGGCGAGCCGGATGTGGTGATCGCCTCTGCCGGTGACGTGCCGACGCTGGAGGCGCTGGCCGCCGTGAAGCTGCTGAAAACCTATGTGCCGGACATCCGCATCCGCTTCGTCAATGTCGTCGACCTCATGGTGCTGCAGCCGCGCTCGGAACATCCGCACGGGCTGGAAGAGGAGGAGTTCGACGCGCTGTTTACCCGCGACAGGCCGGTGATCTTTGCCTTCCACGGCTATCCCGCCCTGATCCACCGGCTGACCTACCGCCGCCATAACCACGACAATATCCATGTCAGGGGCTACAAGGAGGAAGGCACCACCACCACGCCCTTCGACATGGCTGTCATCAACAATATCGACCGCTTCCAGCTGGCGCTCGATGCCATCGCCCGCATTCCCCGCTTCAGGGACCGGGTGCATCGCGAACAGGCGCGCTATTTCGCCACGATGCAGCGCCACAAGCTCCATATCGGTGAACATGGCGAGGACATGCCGGAAATCCTCGGCTGGCGCTGGACGGCCTGACCGTCCTTTCTGCGGCAAAAAAAGGAGCGCAGTCCCTCCGCCAGAAGGATCTGCGCTCTTCTTCCCCCATCCCGGGGTGTTGGCGACACTGACCGTGGTCCGCCTCGCTGGCCAAAAGTGTAGGCAGCACCGCGCAGGAGGCAAAGCCCCGGAATCTACTCAAGGGTGGCGAGGCCGCTCAGAAAGCCGGAGGTACCGTGCAGGAGACCATCACCGCCTCCTCGTCGCCGATTACCCGGAAGCGATGCGGAATGTCGCCCCGGAAATAATAGGCCTCGCCGGGATGCATCACCCGCCGCTCGTCACCGACGGTCAGCTCGATGCGGCCCGAAATCAGGAAGCCGGATTCGCGACACTCCCCCTTCAGTTGCGTCGTGCCGGAATCGGCACCGGGCTGGTAGCGCTCATATTGAAAGATCATCAACCCGTCTGAAACGCCGCCACCGACCTGCCAGAAGGTGACTTTCTTGCTCACCACCTTTTTCAGATCCTCGACCCGGTAGAAGACTTTCTGCGGGCTGGTATCCGGCAATTGCCAGAACTCCGCCATGCTGAGCGGAAAGGCCTCCAGGAGCTTGACGAGAATGCCGATTGACGGGTTCAGCCGGTTCTGTTCGATCAGCGAGATCGTCGCATTGCTGACGCCGCTCAGCTTGCCGAGCTTGCGCTGCGACAGGCCGAAGCGGTCGCGCGCCGCCCGCAGCCGCATGCCGACATTTTCCGTCGAGGCCATCGCCCCGCCCTCGCCTGATCTTGCCGAAGCCATAGCGTCACACGCTCCCCTTGCGATTGGGCATCCGTCCCATCATCACCGCCACTTATGCGCGACGGGCGTCAGTACGGGTGCCATCGATCCGGATCAGGACATTTTCCCCGTCAAGATGTCAAGCATGGTCAACAAATTTGACATGGGTGGTGTGATATCAGCAGCTTGGCTCTGATCTGTTCAAAATTGTAACCGATACCGGGTCTTGCTATCCTGCAAGCGACAGCCGCGACGCCATGTCCCTCGGGATGGATGGACGGCCTGTCCGCAGATGGAAAGCGAGACGTGACATGCATTGGGACCTCCGACAGGCCCGCACCTTCATTGCGGTTGCCGAAGTGATGAGTTTTTCCGGAGCGGCCAATATATTGCACACCACGCAATCGGCCGTCAGCCGGACCGTGGCGAAGATGGAAGCGGACCTGAACCTGCCGCTCTTGTCGCGCACCACCCGCAGCGTCAAGCTGACGCCGGAGGGCCGGTTGCTGCTGGAGGAATGCCGCGAGGTGGTCGCCCATTTCGACCGCTGGATCCGCCGTGCCAAGCGGGTCGGCGAGGGCATGGCCGGCGAAGTTGCCATCGGCGTCAACGACTTTGCCGTGCAGGCGGAAGTCCCGCATATCCTCAACCGGTTTCGCGCCCGGTTCCCCGAGATCCGCTTCCGCTACCGCTCCGCCACGCGGGAAGGTCAGGTGCTGGCTCTGGAACAGGGGGCGATCGATGTCGGCTTTGCCATGGGACCCTTCAGCCATCCGGACTATAACCATGTCCGCACCGGCCATTATGGCCTGAATGCGATGATGCATGTCAGCCATCCCCTGGCCCGCAGCCAGACCCTGACCATTGCCGAACTGGCGGGCGAACCGCTGATCCTCGGCGGGCCGGACCTCTGGAAGACCTATTTCGGCTACCTCACCCGGGTCTTCGAGGCGGCGCAGGTGCCGATCCGCATCGGCCAGGAAGTCGAGGAAAGCGTGGCAATCTTCGGCCTGGTCGCCGCCGGGGCCGGGCTCACCATCTATCCCGATTGCCAGCAATATCTGTCGCTGCGCGACGTGGTGTCGATCCCGATATCCGGCCTTGCCGAAGGGGTGGAAACCCTGGCGATCTGGTCGCCCACCCATATTTCGCAGGCCTCGCGGCTGTTCATCGAATTCATGCTCGCGGAACAGGCCCCGATCAGCCCGCAATTTCATGCCTGACGGGCATGAATTGATATGAAACGAGCATTTGCTTTGCGTTAATCGCTGTTCGAAGCTCCCGGGACAAGAGGCTGCATCGCGGGTGCGGCCAGTCCCGAAAGCCGCGTTCCGGAGCAATGCCAACCCATGTCTTTCCTGCAAGCCCGCCAGTGGCCGGACCCGTCCCTGCCAGCGACAGCAGCCACCTGCCCTCCTGCCATATCTGCAGTTTGCGCGTGGGGTTATGACCGATGAGCCGCGACACTGCAAAATCCGTCCTCTCGCCCGAAGCCTATGCAGCACTTGACGGCGTGGCGCTGGCCGCACTGATTGCCGCCGGCGAGATGACCGCCCGCGAGGTGGCGCAATCGGCCCGTGAGGCGATTGCCCGCGCCAATCCCGTGGTCAATGCCGTCATCGAGACCTATGAGGATCATTTCACCGCTCCCGAGCCCGATCTCGAAGCCGGGCCGATGCGCGGCGTGCCCTTCCTGATCAAGGATGTCGGCGAGCATTTCGCCGGGCGCAGGCTCGAATACAGTTCGCGGCTCTGCCGGGATTATGTGGTGCCGGAAGACAGCAATTTCGGCCGTCTGGTCAAGGCAAGCGGCGTCAATCTGGTGGGTCGCAGCCACACGCCGGAATTCTCCATGGCGCTCTGTGCCGACACGCTGCTCTATGGGGCGACCTCCAATCCATGGAAACAGGGCTATTCCACCTCCGGATCTTCAGGCGGGGCCGCTGCTGCGGTTGCCTCCGGCATGGTGCCGGTTGCCCATGCGTCCGATCTCGGCGGCTCCACCCGTGGCCCCGCCGCCTGGTGCGGCACCGTTGGCCTGCATCCCTCGCGCGGTCGTGTGTCGATGGGACCCGCCCGCGACGAGGCCGGCTTCGGCATGTCGCAGCCCTCTGTCGTCAGCCGCACGATGCGGGATACGGCCGTGATGCTCGATGCGCTGGGCAAGCCGCAACCGGGTGACCCCTTCATCATTCGGCAGTCGCCGCGTCCCTATGCGAGCTACCTCAATGGCTCCGGTCGCCCCTTGCGCATCGGCTGGTCCGCCACCCCGCTGATGGACGCACCCGTCGATCCGGAAATCGCCGCAGCGGTGGAAAAGACGGCGTCGATGCTGCAAACGCTGGGCCACCAGGTGGAACAGTCCGCCCCGGATTTCGATCTTTCTGAGATGGATGCAAGCCTCACCGAGCTCTGGTATTTCCGCTTCGACCGCAATCTCGACCGTCTCGGGGCGCGTTCAGGCCGCAGGGTCGGGCCGGATACGGTGGAGCGGGCAACGCTGGCCTTCTACGAATTTGCAAAGACCCGCACCGCTGACGACTATCAGCAGGCCATCGAAAACCTCAACCGTTTCCGCCGCCAGATCGGCCGGTGGTTCTCGACCTTCGACATCTGGCTCAGCCCCACCTGCGCCGATGTCGCCAGGCCGAACGGCACATACGGGATGAATATCGACAAGCCGGCGCTGGAATTCCTGCAATATGAGCAGCGCCCCTGCCAGTTCATGGTCTGGGCCAATGTCTGCGGCGCCCCGGCAATCTCGCTGCCGCTCGCCATGCATTCGGGCGGCCTGCCCATCGGCATCCAGCTCGCCGCCCGCCCCGGCCACGAGGAATACCTGATCGGCCTCGGTGCCGAACTCGAACAGGCGCTCCCCTGGGCGCAACGGATTCCTCCCCTGCATGTGTCGCGGCTTGGCTGAACCCGGGCGAGGCGCCTGCCCCAACCAATGGCTGGAGATCGAGCCGCAAACTTGATATCGGTCTTGCCGCGAAGCAGTGATCGGGGATCGGTTGTTGCCGCTGTCGAGAGAGATGCCGATGCGCCGATTGCTGCCTGATACCTTTACGTTGCTGCTGGTCGGTGCGGTGTTGCTGGCGAGTGTTCTTCCAGCTTCCGGCGTGGCGGCGGGGTGGCTTGCGGATCTTGCGGTCGTTGCCATCGGGCTCTTGTTCTTCCTGCACGGGGCGCGGCTGTCGACGGATGTGGTGATATCAGGCTTCCTGCACTGGCGGCTGCAGCTCTTCGTGCTGGTGATGACCTTCGTGGTGTTTCCGCTGATCGGGCTGGCGCTCGGGCTGCTGTCGCCGTGGCTGATCCCGGCGCCGCTCTATTTCGGCCTGCTCTATCTCTGCGTGCTGCCCTCCACCGTGCAGTCGTCGATTGCCTTCACCTCGATTGCCGGCGGCAATGTGCCGGCCGCGATCTGCGCGGCCTCGGCCTCCAACATCTTCGGCATGGTGCTGACGCCGCTGCTGGTGGCGCTCTTGTTTTCAACCGGCGGGCATATCGGCTTTTCCGGCAGTATCCTGGTCAAGATCATGACGCAGCTGTTCCTGCCCTTTGTCGCGGGCCAGCTGCTGCAGCCGTGGATCGGCACCTGGGTGCGGGCCCGCAAGGGGCTGCTGATGCCCTTCGACCGCGGCTCGATCCTGCTCGTCGTCTATCTCGCCTTCAGCGAGGCGGTGGTGGAAGGCATCTGGAAGACGGTGGCGCTTTCCGATCTCGCGCTGCTTGTCGCCGCCGATGCGGCGATCCTGGCACTGGTGCTGGTGCTAACCTCGGCGGGCGGCAGGCTGATGGGCTTCAGCGCCCCCGACCGGATCACCGCGATGTTCTGCGGCTCGAAGAAGTCGCTCGCCTCCGGCGTGCCGATGGCGGGCGTGATCTTCGCCGGCCAGAGCCTCGGGGCGATCGTGCTGCCCTTGATGATCTTCCACCAGATCCAGCTGATCACCTGCGCCTGGATCGCCCGGGTGATCGCCGCGCGTCATGCCGCCGCCTGACCAAATCTACCCAAACGCCTTCAGGCTGCGCTTGACGGTGTCGAGGCTCTGGCCCATGTCGATGGCGGCGGCGGTGACGGGGCGGCTGAACAGGAAGCCCTGCAGCTGGTCGCAGCCCGCATCGCGCAACATGTCCGCCTGGGCGGCATTCTCGATGCCCTCGGCGGTCACCGGCACATTCATCGCGGTGGCCAGCGCCACGGTGGCGCGGACCACGCCAAGGCCGCTTTCATCCACCTCCGCTGCCTTGACCAGCGAGCGGTCGATCTTGATCCGGTCGAAGCCGAACTGGCGCAGCACGCCGATACTGGCATAGCCGCTGCCGAAATCGTCCAGCGCGAAGCTGACGCCGATCTGCTTCAGCGCCGCGATGGTGCGCCGGGCCTGGTCGGGATTGGCGATCAGCACGCTTTCGGTGACCTCCAGCGTCAGGCGGCGGGGATCGAAGCTGGTCTTCTTCAGCAGCGCCTCGACCTGCAGGGCAAAGCCGGGATTGCACAGCTGCAGCGGTGATACATTCACCGACAGGCGCAGCCTGACCCATTTGCCGGCCTGTTTCAGGCTCTCCTCCAGCAGGGTGGCCCCGAGCGTGTCGATCAACCCGCATTTTTCCGCAAGGGCGATGAACACGTCTGGAGGCACCGGGTCCTGACGCCCCGTCCAGCGCGCCAGCGCCTCGACGCCGATGATCTCCCGGGTGGCGGCATCATAGAGCGGCTGGAAATAGGGATGAACCTCGCCGACCCGCATCGCATTGCGCAATTCGACTTCCAGCCTTGCCTCGCGCACCTTGGCCTCGTCAAGCTCCAGCGTATAGCCGACCGCCCGCTTCTTGCCGCTGTCCTTGGCGTGATAGAGGGCCAGATCGGCGCGGCGCAGCAATTCGCTGCTCGAAATACCCTCGCCGGACAGGGCATGGCCGATGCTGACCCCCACCTCGACCGTATGGCCGTCGATGGTAAAGGGGACGGTGAATATATCCAGCACGGCATTGATGATTGCCCCGGCGCTGTCGGGCTGCGAGGAGACGATGGCAAATTCGTCGCCGCCGAAACGGGCGACGTGATCGACATCGGGATGGCAGCCGGCCAGCGCCTCCGCCACCCGCTGGATCAGCTTGTCGCCGACGGGATGGCCCCAGGTATCGTTGACCGCCTTGAAGCCGTCGAGATCCATCAGCAACAGCACATGTTCGCCAGCATGGTCATTGTCGATGGCGTGGAAAAAGCCGCTGCGGTTCAAGAGCCCGCTCAGCTGGTCATGGGTGGCGAGAAACCAGGACATGGTCGCCGATCCCCGCAGGCGGATGGCTTCCAGCCGGGCAAAATAGACGGCGACCAGCAGAAAGGCCACCAGCAGCGCCAGACCCGCATAAAGGAAGGGCCGCACCCTGGCATAGAGTTTCGCCCCCTGCTCTTCGCTTTGCCAGGACAGTTCCGCCACCCTGTCGCCATCGGCGCTGAACACCGGCACGACAAGGCCATGACCGGAATGCGGGGCTCCGAGCGCGAGGTCGCGCAGGCCGTGCTGCTGGCTGATATCGGCCAGTGCCGCCTTGTTCAGCCATTTGACGAACAGCAGCAGTTTCAGCGTGCCGGGGTCACCATCCATGGTCGAGGGCTCGATGGCTTCCATGCCGACCACCGCCGGTCCGTCTCCGGTCTGAAGGAAGCTCACCACCGGAGACTGTGGATTGTCATGGGCGCGGGCCTGGAGTTTCGCCAGTTCGGGGCCGAAATAGCTGGTGGGGGAGAAGGGCTTGTCCTTCAGAAAGGCGGCCAGCGGGCTGCCATCATGGTTGAAGATCGCCATGCCGTCATAAAGGACGTAGTCGACCGTCAGACGCCCCCAGGTCTTGTAGATCCACGGGCGGGGATCCGGTGCCGCAAGTGCCTCGAAGGCCTCGTCCCAGGCGGCATTGTCGGTCAGGGTATCGCCCATCTTGGCTTTCATCGAGACCAGCGCGATCTCGGCAGCCCGTGCGGCGCGCGCATCATCGATGCGGGTGGCGGTCGACACCATTTCGGTGATGATATGGTAGGTGATCGCCGTCAGCGAGAAGATGAAACTGGCAAACAGCAGCAGTGCCACCACAACCCAGCGGGTCCGCGGGCCTTTGCTCTGCACGGCGGGCCGGATCGGCATTGTCTCAATCCACTTGCTGTTTTCGGCAGCCCGGCTTGCGTTTGCCGGGTCCGGATCGTTCAAATGTGATTCAATGTATATGAGATAAGCATCTGATCCCTTAAACCGTATGGTTAATATCAACAGTCATCGATATATGGGCGATTCAAGGACCGGAGCGGGATCAGGCAACTTTCGGCAGGCTGTCGAGCGCCTGGACATGGCCGAGATCGAACATCAGGTCGAGATTGAGGAAGCAGATCAGCGCGGTGTCGCGCACGATGATGCCATCGGCATATTCGGCACCTGAGGGAATATTGATCGGCGGTACCGGCTGGATCTGCCCGGGATTGACCGTCAGGATATCGGAGACCTGATCGACCACAAGGCCAAAGGCGACCCCGTGGATTTCGGCCACCACGATGGCGCTGCGCTCTGAAGGGGCGACACTGGCCATGCCAAGCTTGCGGGCGAGATCGATGATCGGAATGACGGTGCCGCGCAGGTTCATGATCCCCAGCACGAAATCCGGCGCATGCGGTATCGGCGTTGCCTTGCCCCAGCCACGGATTTCCCGGATCGTCGTGGTCTTCACGCAGAATTCCTGGCTGTGCAGCCGGAAGGCGATGATCTCGATCGACGATGTGGTATTGATAAGGCCATTGCTGCTCATGCCGGATCCGTCCTCTTGCCTGTCGTGCCGGGAATTCGGGGGAGCATCATGCAGCCCTGTCCAGTCCCCTTGCGCCGCGTGTGGAAAGATCCACGCCAGGACGCCTTCCGGGGCCGGATGAGCCCTTATATCGCATCTTCGTTAAATATTCTGTCTCTGCCGCCTGTTTACGTGCCGCATCCCGCAAAACCGCCCTTCGCCAATTGGTCGGGATCATCGCGCGAGGCGCCAGCCTTGCCACCCGCCCGCTCTGCAAAACGGCGTAGCACAGGCGCGGGGTGGCTGCGCCCTCAGCCCCGCACAATCCGCCAGGCCGTCCAGACCATGATCGCCCCATTGGCACATTCGAAGACCCGCCAGACCCTTGGGCTGGCAAGGAAGCGCCGGAGGTACCGGGCCCCAAAACAGATCAGCAGGAACCAGAGGGTCGAGGCAAGGCTCGCCCCGGCGAAATAGCCAAGCCGCGCCAGGCCGGGATAGCGGGCGCTGGTGCCGCCGACCAGCAGCACGGTATCGAGCAACACGGCGGGATTGAACAGGGTCACCGCCGTCAGAACCCGCAGGGCTGCGCCGAGCGAGGCCGAAGCCTCCTCAGCCAAAGGCCCGAGCGCGTGGGGGCGAAGCGCGCGGCGAAAGGCCCCTTGCGCATAATAGACAAGGAATGCCGCGCCCCCCCAGGAGACCGCGGCAAGCAGCATCGCATGGGCGCGGATCAGTCCACCGAGCCCGAGGCACCCGAGCCCGATCAGCAGCATGTCGATCAGGATCGCCGCGCCGGCCACCGGCGCGACATGCCGGCCGGTCAGCCCCTGGCGGAGCAGAAAGGCGTTTTCCGGCCCGACCGCCACGACAAGGCTAGCCATCAGCAGCAGGCCGGAGAGAGCAGCCGGGAACAGTTCGAGCATGCGGGTGGCCTGTTCTGTTTGGCAGGGATGGGAACGGGCAGAAGATTGCCCATCGGGTACAGCGGCGAAGAATCAGCCCCTCGCAGGTGCCTGTCCGGCAATGGCCGCCGGATTGACCCGGAGCGGGCAACGCCAGTCGTCGGGCACCGCGCGGCCCGCATATTGCCTTGCCTCGCTGCGCATGCCGAAATTCAGCGCTTCCGGATTGGCATGTCCCTGCAATTCCGCATCCCGCGACTTGATCACCGCCTGCATCCGTTCAAAGCGGTTCTCTGCACGCAACTGTTCGAACTGGTGATGGGAATTGAAGATCAGCACCGGCCAGGCAAAGCGCCGCGACCAGCGCGAAGCGGCCGGATTGAGCCCGACCAGGAAGAAGGCCTTGCCGCCGATGGAGAAGGCAAAATGCGGATCGTCGGGCTCGGGACTGCGGCCCTCCGCCCAGCCATGGCTTTCGCTGTCGAGATCGTGGATCGCCTGCAACTGGCCCCAGAGGCTTTGTTCGAACTGGTCTTCGCTGCCAATGGCAGGACCGTCGAAGGCGGCGACAAAGGTGGAATACTGGGCATCGATCCCCGGTTGCTCGGCCATGAACCGCCCGACGGCCTGAAGCAGCGGTGCCGTCGTCCCGGCCTCGCCAAGCGGCCCGAACAGGCCGAACCGGTAGGCCCGGCGCTGGAAGGCGGATTTCGCCCCGACACAGGGGAAATGATCGCTGGTGACGAGGCCATGCATCTGCTGATGAATAAAGTTCGCCTTGGGGCTTGCCTTCCGCCCGCTGGCGATATCGATCAGGCTCTTTCCATCATTCCGGCAATAGAAATTCTCCTGGAAAATGGTTTGTTCCATGTCCAGCACCCCTTTGTATTCATGCTTGGCCGGACCATATTGCAAGTCTCGAGATGTTAGAAGGTATTGCCATCGTCAATCTTTGGGTGCGATTTCGAATTCTGATACACTATCTTCTAATATTAAGGACCGGAACAGGTAACCGCGCGATGCGGAGGGCAATTCGGAATGCTGCCTGCCTTTCTGTGGCCAGGCGCTGATCGAGGAACTGTCCGGCCTTTCGACCGGGGCGAGCGACCCGATCCCCGCCTGAACAGGCCGCCGACGCAAAACATCCTGGCGCAGCCGCCTCTCCCCTTTGCCATCGCTGGTTACCGTATTCCTACAGGCTCCTTCTTCACTTTTGCGTTACCGAATTGTTATTCAATTGCATAACAATTCGGTATCGTGGGAGGATTGTCTCCGGGGGAGTGGAGGCAGGCCTGATTGAGCTTGCTGCAGTGGCGGGAGCTGCCCGGCGCGGCAGAGTATCTGCGTTTCCAATGGAGGGAGAATGAAATGCTGACTAGAATGATCGCCCTGTCACTTCTGGGGCTGGCGTCGGTGTTCACATCGATGCCCGCCCGGGCTGACAGTACCCTGGCAGACCGTCTGAAGACGCTGGGAGGCAAGAAATGTAGGGAGAACAGTCTCACCTGCGTGTCGATCGACGTTCCCCGAAACCGGCAGGCGGCGGGCGGGCCGAAGATGAAGATCACCTTTGCCGTCAGCCTGGCAAAGGGGGACAGCAAGGGAGTCTTGTTCTATCTGGTCGGAGGTCCGGGAACCAGTGGCGTGGCCTCTGCGGAGAGCTATTATCTGTCCGCCTTCGATGAAAGCCTGACCAAAAATCTCGATATCGTGTTCATGGACCAGCGCGGCACCGGGGCCGTTCACGGGCTGAAGTGTCCGGTGGCCCAGGTCAGGTTCGATACTGCGGATCTGGCGCTGCACGCGCCGGAAAAGGCGGTTGCCGCAGCAAAAGCCTATGCGCAAGACTGTGTTGCCGAACTCAAGGCCGGTGATTTTCTTGGCCATCTCGGCACCGTCGATGCCGTCGATGATGCGGAAGATTTCCGCCAGGCCATCGGTGCGCCCAAGGTCTGGCTCTATGGCGAGAGCTACGGAACCCAGTTTGCCCAGACCTATGCCACCCGGTTTCCGCAAGCCCCGCGCGGCGTCATCCTCGATGGGGTTGTTGATCTGAACCTGAGTACCACGGCCTATTATGCCGCCTATTCCTCGGCCAGCGAACATCTGCTCGGGCGCACGCTTTCTGCCTGCGACAGCAGGCCGGATTGCGCCCGCGACATGGGAGAGAAGGCCAGCCGCGTCTATGACCGGCTGTCCCGGCGGCTGGAACGCGGGCCGATCATGGTGGATTTCGTGCTGGCGGACGGGGTGGTCGTCAAGCGGCCCCTGACCTATGGCCTGTGGTCGCTGAGCGCCACCTATTCCATGTTCGCGCCGGCCAAACGCGGAGCCTATCTGAGGGCCCTGTCTGCGGCGGCGCGCGGCGATTTCAGCCCGATGCTGCAACTGTCCTATTCCCTCCTCGGCTTCGACATGGAGACTGACAAGGCCACCGAGGATCCCACCTGGTACGGGGCCGGCTATTACGCAATCACCTGTGCCGACTATTCCAGTGGCACCGGCACGCCGGAAGCACGGGCCCGCCGCATCGTGGCGGAGGCCCAAAGCATTGCCAGGAAGGCTCCCCGGCTCGTGCGCAGTTACTTTGCCGAGCAGCTTGCCTGTGCCTTCTGGCCGCAGAACGGGCCCGCAAAGCGGCCGGCACCCTTTGCCGGCGGCGATTATCCGACCCTGGTGATGAATGGCGATACCGATCCGGTGACGCCGATTTCGATGGCCTATTCGGTATTCGACCATGTCAGGAACGGCTACGGGGTCTTCATGAAGAACGGTCCGCACGTCCTCTGGGGCCGGGGCAATGCCTGCCCTGACAGGATCATGGACAAGCTGCTGTTTGAAGGCGTGCTGCCAAAGGCGCGGGAAATGCATTGCGCACAGGACTTCCTCTCGGGCTACACGCCCATAAGCCTGACACATCCCCGCAGGGCCGCCCCCCTGTCCCTGGCCCGGGCGATGGAAACCGAACTGCAGCAATCAATCGGACTGTCCAACTGGTCGGGCAGCAGCCCGGTGAGCGTGGGCTGCAATCGCGGTGGCACCATATCCGCGACATCGGCTGACGACGGCACGACCGCTTATGTCTTCCATGGCTGCTCCTTCTGGCAGGGGATCGTCATGGATGGCACCGGAATCCAGTCACCGGCGACCGGCAATGATGCGGCCTTGACGCTCGATCTGACCGTAAAGGGCCAACGTGAAGGCAAGCTCGCCTACCGTCATGACACCGCCACCCAGAGCTGGGCCCTGTCGGGCACCCTTGACGGCAAGCCTGTCCACCTGACGCGCGGCTACCCCTGAAACCTGCCCTCAGGCAGCCTGCGGCTGGGTCGGGCTTTCGGCAATCTTGCATGCCGTGACAAGGAGGGAGCCTGCCAGGTTCAGATGGAACCAGGCAGGCTCCAGTGCTCCTTGTTTTCGTTTGTCTTTCCGCGCAACACGTCGTTTTCCCACGCAAACAAGCTCGCGCGCTCAAACAAGTTTGCCCGCTCAAATTCGTTTGAGCGGGCAAACCGGATTCGAAACGCAAATCGTCGTTTGCGTGTTTTTCCTCACAAACTCTAGAGTCTGTCAGGTTCATATTGAACCAGCCAGACTCTAGTGCCCTTTGTTTTCGTTTGTCTTTTCGCTCAAACAAGTTTGAGCGGGAAAACCGGATTCCACTTTTCCCTGACAAACTCTAGGCGAACAGGAAGTCGTTCAGATGCAGATCTGCGATCTTGGTGTGGCTGAGGGTGATCGTATCGCTGGTGCTCAGGTTGATCAGCACATCTTCGCCTTGCTGAACTTCCAGTGCTGCCAATCCCGCAAAGGACGTCAAATTGGCAAAGCCCAGCAACTTGATCATATCCACTCCGTTGGTGAAGTCGATAATGGTGTCCTTGCCACTTCCCATCGAGAACACGAATGTGTCATTGCCGTTGCCGCCGATCAGGATGTCGTTGCCTGCACCACCGTTCAGGGTGTCGTTGCCGTCTGCGCCACCCAGCTCGTTGTTGTGGCTGTCGCCGGTCAGGGTGTCATTGCCATTGGAGCCGACAAGGTTCTCAATCGACATGAACATGTCCTTGTTGGCAATCGACAGTCCGCTTGACGTGACGACCGAGGCAAACCCGGTTGCCAGGCTGGCATTGACTGACTGACAGGATTTCTGGCTGGCGATCAGGCTATAGCTGACCGTATCCGTACCATCGCCCCCGTCCAGGGTGTCAAAGCCGCCGCCGCCGGACAGAAAGTCATTCGCAGTCCCGCCGGTGAGCCGGTTATTGCTGTCATCCCCGAGCAGGATATTGCTGACATTCGAGCCCTGTACATTCTCGATGCCGGTCAGCGTGTCTTCCGCCACATCGCCCGCGTCGCCGCGCAGGGAGACGACGCCAGCGGCGAGATCCACCTTGAACGAACGCGCGGCATCTGCGGCATCAAGGCTGAGGTCGAGGGTGTCGATCCCCGTGCCGCCGTTGATTGTATCGTGGCCGAGACCGCCGGAAAGCGTGTCATTGCCGTCATTGCCGGAGAGTGTATCGTCTCCCGCGCCACCCTTCAGGATATTGGTGCCGCCATCGCCCGAGAGCGTATCGTTGAAGGCACTGCCGTTGACACTGTCGATGTTCTGGAGCAGGTCGCCCTGTGCATCGCCACCGGCTGCAAATTGGCCATACTCGAAGAAGGAGTAACCAAAATGCAGGAAGGTCGCGGTGGTTATGCGCCCGAGATCGACAGTCACAGCCGCACGGGAGCCTGAATAGTCGACCGTGTCATTGTCACCGCCAATTGCGCCAAACACAGACTCTGTGCCGAACACACCGCCGACCAGCCAGTCGCCGCCCGCACCCCCAATCAGGATATCGTCGCCGGCACCGCCTTCCAGGAAGTCGCTGCCCCCGCTCCCGTTCAGGATGTTGGTGCCGGTATCGCCGCGCAGGTGATCATGCTCATTGCCACCGGTGACATTCTCGATATTGGACACCGTCGAGCCATTGATCAGATTCATCGTTGCGGCGTCGCTGTACCGCTTGGCAGAGCCTGCCGCCAGATCGACATCCCAGTAGCCGTCGTTGCTGACCGTGCCATTGGCCGCGTCGGTGAGCACAAAACCGGTGCCACCAATCGCCTGAAGGCCGACAACATCAAGCGTGTCGATGCCAGCGCCGCCGTCAACCGTGTCACTGCCGGCCCCGATCACCAGAATATCATTGCCCGCACCGCCAGAGAGCGCATCCGCACCACTGATGCCATAAAGCATGTTGTTGCCGCCGTCACCGGTGATGACGTCGTTGAACCGGCTGCCGGTGACGTTTTCGACGGAAACCAGCGTATCGCCCTGGGCATCCCCGCCCACGTTCACATTGGTGGCGAGGTTGACCGTGATGCCGGAGGCCGAATTGCCGTAATTGGCGGTATCGATGCCGGTGCCGCCCTCCAGCGTGTCGGCACCCAGATCGGTGAAGAACGTGTCATCGCCCGCGCCACCCTTGAGCAGGTTGGCATTGCCGTCACCGGACAGCGTGTCATTGAAATTCGAGCCGGTGACGTTTTCGATGCTGATCAGCGCATCGGTCTTGCCGTCATCCAGGGTCAGGCCGGTGCCTGCCGCCAGGCTGACGACTACGCCGCCGGAAGCAACCCCGGAATAGTCTGCCGTGTCGATGTTGGTGCCACCGTCGAGAGTATCGGTGCCAAGCCCCCCGAGCAGCGTGTCATTGCCCGCACCACCCGAGATCGTGTCATCGCCCGCACTGCCATCAAGGACATTGTTCTGGCCGTCCCCGTTGATCGTGTCATTCAGTCCCCCGCCGGTGGCGTTTTCGACGATCCCCAGTTGATCTTCGACAACGAACTGACCGCCAACCTGGGTCGATGTCGTATGCAGGCTCAGATCAATGATATGCGCGTGCGTGTTGTCCCAGACCTTGTCGAGACTGTAGTCGACCGTGCTCACACCAGCCGATGAACCCCGGATCGTATCATTGCCAGCACCACCGGAAAGCGTGTCATTGCCACCCTCTCCCTGCAATATGTCATTGCCTGCACCACCCATCAGTACGTTGTTGCCGGTATTACCCTGCAAGAAGTCATTGCCGTCTGCGCCGGTCACGTTCTCGATATTGCTGATCGTGTCTTCGGCCGTCTCCACGACACCCCTTACTTTTGCCGTGCCGGCCGCAAGCGAGACATGCCAGCCTCGGGACCTGTCCGACGCATCATATGTCAGATCGAGTGTGTCGACACCCGCCCCGCCATCAATCGTGTCATTGCCAAGGCCGCCCGAGAGCGTGTCATTGTCGGTGCCGCCATCAATCGTGTCATCGCCTGCGCGGCCACTGAGAATATCATTGCCACCCTCGCCACGAAGCTCGTTGCCAACAGCATTGCCAAGCAACTGGTCGTTATTGTTGGATCCATCCAGATCCTCGATAGAGATCAGGACATCCCCGGTCGCCTGGCCACCGGTCGCCGTGCCGGCGGCAAGATCGATGATGACGCCGTCCCTCGAGCCGACATAAATCGCAAAGTCGCGACCGTCGCCGCCATCCAGCGTGTCGGCACCTCCCCCCCCGGCCAGGGCATCGTCACCACCAAGACCATAGAGCTTGTTGTCGGCACTCGTGCCGCGGATATAGTCGCCGTAAGACGAGCCGTAGACATTCGTCCAGCCGAGATTGGTCTCCTTGATCGTTTGCGTCGCCTGAACGAGATCGGTCTCGCCGGTGATCAAATCGATATACACAGCAGTTTGTCCGGCGAGCGCGTCGAAGCGGATCGTATCGATGCCGCCACCGCCAGAACTCTGGAAGTTGTTGAGGCCATTGATGATCCTCAGGGTGTCATTATAGGTGCTGCCGATAAAGCCTTCGATATTGGACAGGAAGTCTGTGCTGTAGCGATTTCCCCCGCCATAGGCAGAGACGCTGGCAGACGCACCGTCAAAGAATGCAAAATAGCCGGCAAATCCGCCATTCGAATTGTAGTACTGGATGGAGGACGCATCGATCAGGTTGCTGTAGCTGGCAATATCCGTGCCGTCACCGCCATCAAGAACGTTGTCTCTGGCACCAGCAATCAGTGTGTCATTTCCGGCTCCGCCATAAAGCCAGTTCGTGCCAGCGCCGCCGAGCAGCGTGTCGTCGCCCCCACCACCATAAATGGTGTCATTGCCCTCAGCACCGGAGAGATAGTTATTGCTGCTATCGCCAGTCAGCACGTCATTCTGGCCGCCGCCGACGACCGCGGTGATCGCGATCAATGTGTCTTCCTGCACATAAGCGCCGCTGGCATTGCGATAGGAAGCGGTGCCTGCGCTGAGGTCGATTTTCCAGCCACGGGACCGGTCGGCATCGTCCTGGCTGTAGTTGACGCCATCGGCATCGGTGTCAAAGGCACCACTCACATCGCCGCCAATCAGGGTGTCATTGCCGAGACCGCCGGAAAGAACGTCACTTCCCGTGCCGCCCACCAGGGTATCATTGCCGGCCCCACCCAGCAGGATGTCATCGCCCGCCCGGCCCTCAAGCCGGTCATTGCCCTCAAGGCCAATCAGCAAGTTGGAGCCGCTGTCGCCGAGAAGATAATCGTTATTGGCATTGCCGACGGCATTTTCGATGCTGGTCAGTGTATCTTCGACTGTTTTCGCACCATTGATGTCACTGCCCGCAAGCCAGGAGGCGTGGCCGTCGGCGAGATCGACATACCAGCCATGCTTCGCGTCTTCGGTGTCAAAGCTGTAATTGACGGTATCGCTGCCGGTGCCGCCATTCAGCACATCGGCCCCGGCACCACCGGACAAGAGATCGTCGTTTGCGTCGCCAAAGAGCTGATCCTGGCCGCCGCCGCCCAGCAGGGTGTCGTTGCCATCCCCCCCGGAAAGCTTGTCATTGCCGCCGCGGGCAAGCAGCAGGTTGTCGGCCGCATTGCCGATGATGTAGTTATTGTGGTCCGAGCCAACGATGTTCTCGATATTGAGCAGCGTGTCGTCATAGTTGTGCTGGCTGGATAGATCGCTGCTGCTCAGCCAATAGGCCTTTCCGGCAGAGAGATCGATATACCAGTTATTGGCATTGTCGGTCGCATCAATGTTGTAATTGGCGGTATCGATGCCGGCACCACCGTCCAGCGTATCGGTCTCGCCGCCGCCGGACAGAATGTCATTATTGTTTCCGCCGTAAAGCGTGTCCGAGCCACGTCCACCAAGGAGAACATCGTTGCCGGCATTGCCATAGACCGTATCATTGCCTGCGCCTGCGACCAGAACATTGGCGACATCCGAACCGTTGACAAAGTCGTTGTAGTCTGTAGCGGCCACATTTTCGATGCTGATCAGTGTGTCTTCAAAAACCTTGGTGCCATTGACATCATTTCCGGCCAGCCAGTAGCTCTTGCCTGCCGCCAGGTCGATATACCAGCCATTGTTGCTGTCTTCCGTATCCAGCTGATAATTGACGGCGTCCACCCCTTCGCCGCCGTCCAGCGTATCGGCCTCTCCGCCCCCCGACAGGACATCGTTGCCCGCGCCGCCTCTGAGGGTATCCTTACCCCCACCACCCAGCAAGCCATCGTCGCCACCATTGCCATAGACCGTATCATCACCCCCGCCTGCGACCAGAACATTGGCGACATCCGAACCGTTGATGAAATCGTTGTAATCGGTCGCGACCACATTTTCGATGCTGATCAGTGTGTCTTCAAAAACCTTGGTACCATTGACATCGTTTCCAGCAAGCCAGTAGCTCTTGCCTGCCGCCACGTCGATATACCAGCCATTGTTGGCGTCTTCCGCATCCAGCTGGTAGTTGACGGTATCCACCCCATCGCCGCCGTCCAGCGTATCGGCCTCACCGCCCCCCGACAGGACATCGTTGTTCGCGCCGGCTTTGAGGGTATCGTGACCCCCACTACCCAGAAGAGTATCATTGCCTGCGCGGCTCTCAATATAGTCATCTCCGCCGCCTGCAAAAATCTTGTTGTCGTCGGAATTCCCCTGAATATAGTCCGCATGCGCGCTGCCGACCACGTTCTGGATATTATACAGAAAATCGACCTCTCCGCCGATGGCCCCGGACAGATTTTCCGTCAGGAGAATGGAAGCACTTCCGGCACCGTTACCATCGCCAAGCGATATGATTCGGCCGTGGGCATTGTCGTTTGTATCAAGCGAGAAATCGACCGTATTGATGCCGGCTCCACCATAGATCTTGTCATCGCCCAATCCACCCGACAGGGTGTCATCACCGCCACCGCCGTCAATCCAGTCATTGCCACCCTCGCCCACCAGAACATTGGCGCCGCCGTCGCCGGTGAGCGCGTCATTGGCATTCGAGCCTACGACATTTTCAATCGATACCAGCGTATCGACAACGTTGCCGGAATACCGGCTCTGCACCGTCCCCCAGTCCAGGTGAATGTCGAACCCTGCCGAACCCAGACCACCCGCCTTGTCGTTGCTGTCGGCCTGGTAGCTGACGGTATCAATACCTGTCCCGCCGTCCAGCGTGTCCGTGCCATCGCCACCCGACAGGATATCATTGCCGTCCCCGCCATAAATCTTGTCATTGCCGGCACCGCCCAGCAATACATTGGCACCCGCAGTTCCGTAGATCACATCATTATATTTGCTGCCAATGGCATTTTCGAACCCGGAAGCCTGTGCAAGCTTCTTGATACTCCCGTTTTCAGTTATGGTGACCGAATGCCCGGCAAGATCGATCGTGGTGGCTGTGGGGTAGATCGTTCCGGCAGCGCCCCGTCCGGATGTGACGGCCTTGTAGGTATTGAACCCACTGAGGTCGATCGTGTCGGTACCCTCGCCGCCGTTCAGGGTGAGAGCCGTTGCATTGCTGAAATTGGAGTCGAAAATGAAATGGTCATTGCCGCCCAGACCGTTCCATGTCTGGAGCGAGTGCTGGTTGGTAATCGTATCATCGGTAGCGGAGCCCAATACCGAGGCGGGCAGATGCGTTGTGTTCACGGACTGAACCACAGCGACAATGAGGTCGAAGACTTCCTGTACGAGAAGGACCACCGCCGCCGCAATGCCAATGATGGCACCGGCAGGCGGGAAAACGAGCGTGGCGATACCGGCAGCAATCGACAGGCCCGACGAGATGGCGACCAGTGCCAGATCCGTACCCGCAATCGCCTTCGTCGTATCGGAAACCGCCACGCCGCCGGCTTCCTTGGCCTTCCAGTCTTCGACCGTATAGGCAAATTGCGCCGTGTAGAGGCCCAGGAAGGCCAGGGTAATTGCGATATTTGCAGCGGCAAGCGCCCCGCCGACGCCCTTGGCAAGGCCCCCTGCCGCCGCACCCCAATGCTCTGCGCTAAAGCGGGCGGTGCCAAATGTCTTGAAAAGACCATAGCCATACAGGGCGAGGCCGGCCTCTTCGAAACCGAAAGCCTCAAGGCCGATAATCGTGGCTTCCTGAACGCCGGTCAGAACTGTGGAGGAGAGCCAGACGCTCTGATATGCAATGGAAAGCTTGGATTCCGTCACCAGATTGCTGCTGCTGGACGGGTCATTGACAGCCACCAGATAGGAATTGACCGCACCAGCCAAATTCACACCAACATCGGCCAGCTGGGGCACCAGGGAGGACAGGGCGCTGATGAGATAGGCTTTGTAAGCCTTCGAGGCATCCGCATGGGTGAATTCCGAAAGAGCGAACCGATAGCCGCTCCAGATGCCGATGGGGCCATGATTGCCAAAATTATTCACACCATTCAGGTAATAGAGTGCCGTTTCCGATGTGCTCAGTGAAGCTTCATCCAGATAGCTGACCTCGGTTGCCGTTTCAGTCGCGCTCTCAGGCAGCTCGGCATAGGGGCTTGCAAACAGCAACTCGTTCAGGACCAGATCCGAATCCATTCCCGGCGGCAATGCCCTCAACATCGCCAGCAAAGACACTTCTATAGCTGCCGTCGTCGCCCCCGAATTGTGCAGCTGAGCAAGTTGCTCTTTGATATTGTTGGATGCTGTCAGGATTTCCGTAATTGTTGCCATCTTCCCCTCCTAAGGTGTCATTGCATTTTCATTGCATACAGGGCACTTCACATTGCGAATGCCTGAAGTAAAAATCATACTTGAGGCATTTTATTCTTCCTATTCGTAAAATATATATTTAAATATACCAAAACACGGAAGCATATTATCAATAGTTAATCTTTGTATATTTTAGAGAAATGCGCTTTGTACGTTATTCAACGCTATTGCATTTCAACCAAAGACTACAGTGCTTTCTATATTTCTATCCTGGATATTCTATCCCGAATTTGGCTATATCGTTAGATAATAAAGTGGCATGTTAGATGTAGAGTCAATATTTTCTTCTAACATTCCAAATATTCTAGCGTCATAATTCGCAGATATCCATCAAGTCCCAAATATTGTAATGCGGATTAAGTGATAAATAACTATTTATTACTATAGTTAATCTGGGATTGTGAGGCGCTAAAACGTGTGTGCATCCAATGCGGAATCTTGAGAGGTCCGGGGCGAGCCCCGGTCCTTCTGTCCGGAGCCTGGTGAGGCTGCGGCATACTCCGGTTTCATCCGGGCCAAAGCCCGTCCATTGTCCGATGCGCACGCCGGGAGTCTGTCAGGTTCAATATGAACCAGACAGACTCTCATTTTCTTTGCTTTCGTTTGTCTTTTCGGGAAAACCGGATTCCACCTTTCCCTGACAGACTCTAGTTCAGCGTTTCCGCCCTGATATCGGTTTGCGGAGTGGTGCCTTTCCCCGTCAGCCTGTCGGCGACCTCCCTTGCGAGTTTTTCCTCCTGGCCGAAGGGGGAGATGACGTCGATGATGCGCAGCAGGTCGCCGCAGGTCCATTCGTGTTCCTGCATGCGGAAGTTCATCGGGGTTTCCATGCGTTTGGCGACCTGGGCGTTGAGTTTTGCCCAGCTGACGAAGGCGACCATGGTGCCGTCCTTGTCGACCATGAACTGGCACTGGCCGAGCATCAGCGGCGGCAGGATGCGCCAGGTGAGGTCGGAGATGAACAGGGTGCGGTAGCGTGAGGCCCGCATCGCCAGTTTCACCACATCGAGCAGCTGCTTGTCGATCTGCTGGGTGCGGGCCTGTTTGGCGCTGTTGTGGAGTGCGGTGTTCAACTGGCCGTCATTGGTCATCTGCTCGCGGATGGCGGCGAGTTCCTCCGGGCTGGCACCGGGAAAAGCCTCGGTGACGAAGGCCTGATCCTCGAACATCGCCTTGATTTCGGCGATGACAACCGTGCTGTCGCCGAGGCGCATCTGTTCCTGGAAAGCCGGATCCATCATCCGTGCCCCCAGCCGCTGCATGACGAGCCGGTTGAGATGGGCCTGGTCGGCCATTGTGTTCAGCGCCTGGGCGGGGTTGATGTCACTGGTCATGGTGCGGTTCTCCTCCTGTGTCTGTATCTGTCAGTGTGTCTGGGTGGGCGCGAGGCCCTATTCTTCCGTCAGGGCGCGGTGGAAATTGTCGCTGAGCGGTTTCAGGAGATAGCTCCAGAAACTGCGCTCGCCGGTGCGGATGAACACTTCGGCAGGCATGCCCGGCATCAGCGGCAGGCTGTCGATGGCGGCATCGTGCGGCAGGGTGATTTCGGCAAGATAGCTGCCGCTGCCATCGGGATTGGAAATCCGGTCGGCAGACACCGTCTTCACCGTCCCCTCGATCTCGGGCGTGGTGCGCTGGTTGAAGGACGAGAAGCGGACAAAGGCCGTCTGTCCGGCATGGACCTGGTCGACATCGCTGAGCCGGATCGTGGTTTCGACCACCAGATCCTGTTCGCCGGGCACGACCAGGCCGAGCTGCTGGCCGGCCCCGATGACGCCGCCGACGGTGTGCACCGTCAGGCCCGATACCGTGCCGGTGGCGGGTGCGCGGATGATGGCGTGATCGATCTGGGTTTCGAGCCGCGCCAGCTGGATCAGCGTATCGCGGCGGCGCGCCCTGGTGTCGCGGATCTCGGTGCGCACCGCTTCCAGAAACTCCGCATTGCGGCGGTCCCGTTCGGCCATCGCCTGTTTGCCGGTCTCGACATTCTGGTTCACCTGGCCCTTGAGGGCGCTGATCTCCGTCTCGGTCTGCAATTGCTGGACATTGATCGCATAGATCGAATCCTGGGTGGTCAGGCCGCGCTCGAAGACACCGGTCTTGAAGCTGAGCTGCTTGTCGGTCACCGCCATCTGCCGCTGCTTGGCCAGAACCTGGTCGCGGGCAATGTCGGCCGATCTGGCGCTGCCGAGAATGCGGGTCTGAAGCTCGACGGCAACCTTTTGCCGGGTGTCGCGGCGGGCCTCGAACAGCTGCCGCTGGTTTTCCAGCACGTCGGCACTTTTCGGGTCGGCGGCGGCCCGCCCGAGAATGTCCTTCGGGAACAGGAGTTCGCCACGGGTCGCTTCGGCATCGAGCCGGATGAGCGTCGCATCCGCCTCAAACAGCGCCTCGCGGGCGGCCTTCGCCTCGCTCTGCTGCTGGAGATCGTCGAGCAGGATCAGGGGATCGCCGGCCCTCACCGTCGCGCCGTTCTCAACCCGGATCTCGCGCACCGTGCCGCCCTCGAGATGCTGGATCACCTGCCGGTTCTGCGCCGCCTGCACCTCGCCCCCGGCAATCACCGCCGAAGACAGCGGCGCAACATAGCCCCAGACGCCGAGAAACAGGAACAGGCTGCCTGCCACCGTGCCGCCGATGATGTTGATCCGCCGGACCGGCCAGATCTCTTCCGGCGTCAGGATCTCGCCCTCGCGGGCCTTCGGGTCAAAATCGCCGTCCATCGTGTCCGACAGGCTCATGCCACACCTCCGATCAGCCCGGTGCCCAGCGAGGGCGGCACCGGGCGCATCACGTCCTTCAGCACCTCGTCGCGCGGGCCGAACTGGCGCTGCACGCCGTTTTCCAGCACCAGCAGCAGATCGCAGGCATTGATGGCGCTCGGCCGGTGCGCCATGACGACGACGGTGCGGCTGCGCTTCTTCAGATCGAGGATCGCATTGAACAGCGCCATTTCGCCATCCGCATCGAGATGGGCATTGGGCTCGTCGAGCACCACCAGGGCAGGATCGCCGTAAAGGGCGCGGGCAAGCGCGACGCGCTGGCGCTGGCCGCCCGACAGATGCAGGCCCCCCGTTCCGACAGGCGTCTCGTAGCCGAGCGGCAGGCCGAGGATCATCTCATGCGCCCCGGCCCGCATTGCCGCCTGGACGATGGCGCCGCTGTCGGGCCGGGTGCTCGGCAGCCGGGCGATATTGTCGGCGATGGTGCCCGAGAACAGCGCGATTTCCTGGGGGAGATAGCCCAGATGCGGACCCAGCGCATCGGGATGCCACTGGTCGAGCGTTGCCCCGTCGAGCCGCAGCGCCCCTGAGGTCACCGGCCAGGCGCCGCAGAGCAGCTTGGCAAGCGTCGTCTTGCCGGAGGCGCTCGGCCCGATGACGCCGAGCGCCTGGCCGGGCTGCAGGCTGAAGGTCAGGCCGCGCAGCGACGGCACCCGGCCCATCGGCGGGATCGCCACCACCCCCTGCAGCGCCACCTGGCCGGTGGGAGCGGGCAGCGCGGTGCGTTCGGGCTCGCGCGGATTGGCATCGAGCAGGGCGCTGAGGTTCTTCCAGCCCGCCCGCGCCCGGGTCAGTCCGCCCCAGTTGCCGATCACCATTTCGACCGGCGACAGCGCCCGGCCGAGCAGGATCGAGCAGGCGATGATCGAGCCGCCCGACATCTCGTTGTGGATCACCAGAAAGGCCCCGAGCCCCAGCATGGCCGACTGGACGAAATTGCGAAAGGTTCTCGATGTCACCGAGAAGGCGCCTGCAAGGTCGCTGAGACGGATCTGGGTTTCCAGCAACCGGTCGCGCAGGATCTGCCAGCGGCGGCGGGCATTGTCGCGCATGCCGAGCGCGCGCAATGCATCCACATCCTGGCGCAGCGCCTGTTCCAGCAACTGCGACTGGCCTGCCGCCGTGCGGTTCTCCTCCTGCGCCCGGCGGGTTGCATATTCGTTCCACACCGCAAGACCGGTCAGCGCCACCGCCGACACAAGTGCGACCACGCCGAGCGACCAGTGGATATAGAACAGCAGCAGCACATAGACCGGCAGCCAGGGCGCATCCATGAAGGCGACGGGGGCAGGTCCCGACAAAAGCTTCTGGATCGCCTCGAGATCCTGCAGCGCAAGGCCGGCATTGCCGCCTTCGCCGATGCGCGCCGGCCGCGTCACCGTCAGCAGGAAGATGCGGGGATCAAGGCAGGCCTGAAACCGCACGCCCGCCCGCGCCAAAAGCCGCGCCCGGTAATGATCCAGCACCCCCATCGCCACAAACATCGCCAGCGCCAGCAGCGACAGCGCCACCAGCGTCGGCACCGAATGCCCGGGGATCACCCGGTCATAGACCTGCAGCATGTAAAGCGATCCCGTCAGACCCAGCAGATTGACAAAGGTACTGAACACCGCCGCAGGCCAGAACAGCCCCAGTACCCGCTTGCGCACATCCCGCAATTCCCTTGCGCCCGCCGATGCCGGCATCCTGCCTGCCATGTCTCCAAAACCTTTCCACCCGGCTTCACGTGCCCCCGGCACCTGGCATTTCTGTTCCACTGTCGGCAAAGCCCCCGGCACCTGCACGGCGGCGGGCACAAAAGGCACGTTTGCGTGCGCGAACACATTTGCCGCGCAAGCAAGCTTGCGTGCGCAAGCAAGTTTGTGCGGGAGAACCGGGCTCCAAACGCCAAATTTCGTTTGCGCGTTTTCCCTGGCAAACTCTATCGCCCGCTTTTCAGGAAAGGCAGGTTCTATCTGTAAGGACTTCTGTAGGGATTACGTATGGCGACGGGGTTTTTCGAGAATTTCCGTTTTATCAAGACGTCTTGCCGGGGTTAATTTTCATCTTTCGCCGCAGGATGTTCGCCGTATGTCTATTTGTAATTTGGTGAACTTATTTTACATGCATTTTTACACAATTATATGTTGTATTGTCTCGGAAATAGTCATCTCTTACGAAGAGAGAATTGAATTTGCGGGATATCGCAACGATGCATACTGCCATTTTCACCGCATGCTTGCGCCGATCCCTGTGCATTCTGCACCGGGCGTCGCGACATTGCCGATATCGGCATCTATCGGCAGATGATCTGGTTCGGTTTCTGATCTTGAAGACGCGTTTGATGGACAGGCTGCGCGGCAGGCTGAACGAGCGACAGGCGCGAGTGCTGTTGCGCATGCTGGCTGAAGGCCCTGACGGGTTTGCCGGGGGCTTGAGGGCCAGCAACTATGCCGCAATCACCGGCGCTCCACCTTCCACCGTGACCCGCGGCAACATTGTCGATGCAAGCCCCGAAACTCACGGCGTGCCATTCTCTGCATTGAGGACGGCAAGCGCTGCAAGCACGGTCCAGAGATAGGTGGTCGCAAAAATCAACCGGTTGGCCCAGCCAACATGGCCGGTGACGCCGGAGGGAAGCTCGGCAAGTGGCCTGGTCTGCGTCGCCACGTCGATGCCTGCCGCCTTGAGCGCCGAAAAGAACATCGCGAGGGTGACGAGCATCAGCGCAAAGCTGATCCATGGCAGATGCGCCGACCAGTGCGGCGGTGCCGATATGCCGCTCCGGCGGGACATTGCGAGGGTAAGAGTGACAGCGGCGACGCAGAGCGAGGGGATGCCGATCATTGCGGCCGGTCCATGCAGCTGGTGATTGATGTCGAACAGGCCGCCCATCACCTGGCCGATGCCGCCCAGCAGGAGGAAGACCAGCCCGACCTTGCCCAGGCTGCTGGCCCAGACCGGCGAAAGTGCCCAGGCGAGCGCAAAGGAACTGATGGCCCAGCTGATGAAGACCAATGTCAGCATCCAGTGAAAGCGCCCATTGGCATATTCACTGACCATGCGCCATGATGGCGCGAATTCGGGACTGACGATATGGAGCAGGAGCAGCGATGCGCAGGACACCGCCGTTGCCATCAGCGCGACAACCGCCGCCGGGGCATGCCATTCTCCGATGGCTGCGGGACTGGAAAACATGTCCATGATGGTCTCCTTCAACACATCTGTTGCCCTCTTTCGAAATTGGATATAGTTATCTACAATGAATAAGTCAACACCCCGCCCGCGCGGCTATTCCTCGAAGCTGCGGACCGACGCCGCATCCGGCACGCGCAACGGTATTCTGGACGCCGCAAAGGCGCTGATGGGGGCGAAGGGAATCGACAGGGTGACGATTGCCGGGATCGGGGCAAGGGCTGGCGTCGCCGCCTCGACCATCTACGCGATCTTCAGGTCCAAGGAGGGCATCATCCGGGCGCTGATGCAGCAAAGCCTTTTTGGCGGGCCGTTCCAGACCGCGCAGAAGATGCTCGATGATGTCACCGATCCCGTCCGGCTGGTGGAATTGACGGCACATGTGGCGCGCGCCATCTATGAAAGCGAAAGCAACGACCTTGGCCTGATCCGGCATGCATCCGGATTTTCCGAGGATCTCCGGATGATTGAGCAGGAGTTCGAGCGTATCCGTTTTGAGATGCAGGCAGACCGGGTCTTCAAGCTTTTCGAGGCAGGCAAGGCCCGTCAGGGACTTGCAGTCGGGGATGCCCGGCGCATCATGTGGATGTATACAAGCCGCGATGTCTACCGCATGATGGTTGTCGATGGCGGCTGGTCGCCCGACCGGTATCAGGATTGGCTGGCGGCAACGCTTGTCGAGGCGTTGGTCGAGCCCGGGACACCATGACAGGTCCGGCCTGATGCTGCCGCTAGAGTTTGTCAGGGAAAACACGCAAACGAAGTTTTGCGTTTGGAATCCGGTTTTCCCGAAAAGACAAACGAAATCAAGGAGCTTTAGAGTCTGTCAGGTTCAGATAGAACCTGACAGACTCTAAAGCATCGCCCTGCGGAATTCTCCTGACCGGTCTCCGTTTCCCTGCCATCCAATGGGTTCCTGTCAAAGATCTTTGGTATCAGCTGACGCCCTCCGAGAACCGGTAACCCACGCCGGGCTCCGTCAGGATGATGCGCGGCGTGCCGGGGTCCTTTTCCACCTTCGCCCGGAGCTGGCCTATGAAGACGCGGAGATATTGCAGGTCTGCTGCATGCGCCGGTCCCCAGACCGAGGTCAGGAGCGCCCGGTGGGTCATGACCTTCCCGGCATGGCGACCGAGAAGAACAAGCAGGTCGTATTCCTTGGGTGTCAGGCGGACCGGGGTGTCAGACCGCATCACGGTCCGGTGTGCAAGATCGATGAGAAGCCCGTCTGACTGAATCATCTCGCTTCTGGCGTCTGATATCTTGCTGTGGCGAAGTCCCGTGCGGATGCGTGCTGTCAACTCGCCGATGCCGAAGGGCTTTTCGACATAATCGTCCGCGCCGAGGTCCAGCGCGGCGATCTTCTCGGCCTCCCGGTCCCGGGCGGAGAGAATGATGACCGGAATGGCCGACCAGCCGCGCAGGCGCGTGATCACCTCCTTGCCGTCCATGTCGGGCAAACCGAGATCCAGGATGATCAGGTCGGGAGACTGGGTAGACGCCCTGGACAAGGCCTCCGCCCCGGTCATCGCTTCGATGATATCGTAGCCGGCCGCTTTGAGCGCCGGCTTCAGGAAACGCAGGATCTGTGGCTCGTCGTCGACGATCAGGATTCTGTGGGCACTCATCGGCTTTCCTTTTCAAGATCGGGCTGCTCGGGAACCGGCAGCCGGATCGTGAACCTAGTTCCGCGTTTGCGAATGGCCGGGCTTGCGACGGAAATCGTGCCGCCCATGGCCTCGACAAATCCCTTTGCAATGGCGAGCCCCAGTCCCGTGCCAATCACCCGGCCATCGCTTCGCCCGCCGCCGCGGAAGAATTTCCCGAAAACCTTCGGCAGCTCGCTTGCAGGCATGCCCCTGCCGAGATCGGTCACCGAAATCATGATGTCGTCCCCGTCCGGACGGGCATAAAGGGTGATCGGCCCGTCTCCGCCATGCTTTACCGCATTGTCGACGAGATTGAAGAGCACCTGCTGCAGAAGCACCGCATCGCCCCGGATCAGCGGCATGTCCACCGCAACGCTGGTCTCGATATCTGCCTGCGGATGGTTCCGCCGGCCCATGCTGGCGGCCTCGCGCACGACATCGGCGGGGTCAATCCATTCGCGGGACGGTTCTATCGACCCCGCCTCGATCCGCGTCATGTCGAGCAGGTTGGAGACATAGCGGGCAAGGCGCGCGCCTTCCTCATCAATGGTCTGCAGCATGTCGTCGCGCGTCTCGGCACTCATCCTGCCGCCGAACTGCCGCAGGCTGGAGATGGCGCCGGTGATGGTGGCGAGCGGGGTGCGCAGGTCGTGCGAAATTGACGAAAGAAGCGCCGAACGGAAGCGTTCCCCGGCGAGCGCGGCCGTGTGCTCCATGGCGGCCTTTGACAACCGGGCGCGGTCAATGGCCACCGCAACCTGGTGGATGACCGCCCCGAAGATCCGCTCGTCCGAACTGGAGAGGGCCCCGCCTGCAATACCGTAACCACAGACCCCGACCACGCCTTGCGGGGTTTCGAGTGGCCGGAACTGGAAGGCGCTGGAAGGGAGCGTTCCGGTTCCGGAGCCCGCGGGCTCGCGCCTGTCGTAAGCCCAGCGCGCCGCGCCGGCATCGATGACTTCCACCGCCGTATCCGGTGGCCATGCGGCGTGGACGGAGAGTTCGCCCTGCCGTGGCATCAGGATGACGACCGGGCGTCTCAGCATGGCATGCAGCTGCGAGACAGCCGCCCAGACGACCTCATCCGCGTCGGCCGTTGCGGAAATCTTGCTGGAAAATTCGTAGAGGGATTGCGTCACCCTGGCCCGTTCGCCTGCACTTCTTGCCTGGTCGCGAACGCGCGAGGCGATGCCACCGGCGATCACTGCCGCGATGATGAAGATGACGAAGGCAAAGACTTCATGCGGGGCGGCAATGGTCAGCGTGCCGATGGGGGCGATGAAGAAGAAATTATAGGCCAGCGCGGAGAGAATGGCGGTGATGATCGCCGCGCGATAGCCATTGCGAATGGCGGCCATCACCACGGCGAGAAGGTAGAGCAGCGAGACATTCGGCAGCGGCAGGAGGCTGTTCAGCACCAGCCCGAGCAATGTTGCCGCGCTGGTGCTTGCGACCGGGATGCCGAGATCCTGAACCCGTCCGGGCAGCCGTCTTGCCTGCCTGGCCGGACTGTCCCGTCGTTGTTCATGCGGCCGCGGCTGCGCTGTCACGAGATGGATGGACAGGCCTTCCGCCCGCCTGATCAGGCTCGCCGCAAGCGCAGGCCTGACGATGCGCGAAAAGGCGTTGCGCCTCGAAATGCCGATGACGATCTGGGTTGCATGTTCGTTGCGTGCCAGCTTGAGCAATGCATCCACATAGTCCGGCGCAATCAGCCTCCGGGTCTCGGCACCGAGCCGGGTCGCCAGATCCATGGCTTCATCGACGAGCGCGAGGGCATCCCCCTCGACAGGCCGGTCAGGTCGCTCGGCATGCACCACCGTCCAGCGGGCATTGAGGCTGACCGCCAGCCGGCTTGCCGCACGCACGACCGAAAGCGCGACAGCGTCCGCCGCAATGCAGACGATCAGGCGTTCAGCCGTCGCCCAGGTCTGGCCGATCGCATTCTGCCTGAGATAGTCGACCATCTGATCGTCGACACGATCAGCCGTGCGTCTCAACGCAATTTCCCTGAGCGCCGCCAGATTGCCGGGGCGAAAGAATTTCTCCATCGCTCTCTTGGCATTCTCCGGCACATAGACCTTTCCCTGCTTCAGCCGTTCGATCAGCTCGTCCGGCGGCAGGTCGATCAGCACGATATTGTCGGCCTCGTTGATCACCCGGTCCGGGACGGTCTCGCGAACGGCGATGCCGGTGATCTGCGAGACGAGGTCAGACAGGCTTTCGAAATGCTGGACATTGATCGCGGTCCAGACATTGATGCCTGCCTCAAGCAGTTCCTCGACATCCTGGTAGCGCTTCGGATGGCGGCAGTCGGGCGGGTTGCTGTGGGCAAGTTCATCCACGATCAGGATTGCGGGCCGGCGAACAAGTGCGGCATCGAGATCGAATTCCTCGATCAATTTGCCCCGGTAATCGATCATCCGGCGGGGCAGGATTTCGAGCCCGGCCAGCAATTCCGCCGTTTCGGCCCGCCCATGGGTTTCGACGAGGCCGATGGCGATATCGAAGCCTTCCGTCTTCAGCCGCCTGGCGCGCGAAAGCATGGCGAAGGTCTTGCCGACGCCCGGAGCGGCTCCGAGAAACACGGTCAGGCGTCCGCGTTGCTCCCGCTTCGCCAGCGAGAGCAACGCGTCTGGATCTGGCCTGCTGTGTCCCGGAGCGTCTGACATCGCCACCTTCTACTTCTGCCTGCCGACTTTATCGAGCGCCAAATTGAGCTTCAGCACGTTGACGCGCGGTTCGCCGATGAACCCGAGAGCACGGGTATCCGTGCTGGCCTCCACCAGTGCCGCGAGCTGCGGTGCGGACATCTGCCGGGCCCCGGCGATGCGGGCGATCTGCAGTTTCGCGAAGACCGGCGAGATATCCGGATCGAGGCCGGAACCCGAGGATGTGACCGCATCGGCTGGCAGGGGAAGGCTTGCGCCCTCCCGCGTCAGCTTGCCGAGTTCGGCAGCCACCATGTCGCGGAGTTTTGCGGAGGTGGGACCGAGATTGGTGCCGCCCGACGCTGCGGCATTATAGGCCATGCCGCCGGTCGCCGAGGGGCGGCCATGGAAATAACCTGGACTGGAAAAGGCCTGGCCGATGAGCTGCGAGCCGACCGGCTTGCCGTTTGCCGTCACGAGGCTGCCCCCGGCCCTGGCGGGCATGATTGCGCCGGCAATGCCGGTCAGTGCCAGCGGATAGCCGAGGCCGAGCAATGCGGTGAAGAGGACGATCATGGAAAGGGCGGGTCTCAATTGGTTCAGCATGATTACACCAGGTGAAGGCTGTTGACGACGAGATCGACGATCTTGATGCAGGCAAAGGGCAGGATCAGGCCGCCGAGGCCATAGACGGCGAGGTTGCGGCGAAGCAGCGCCGCCGCACCGACCGGGCGGTAACGGACGCCCTTCAAGGCCAGCGGGATCAGGCCGATGATGATCAGCGCGTTGAAGATGACGGCGGAAAGGATCGCCGAGCGCGGTGAGCCGAGCCCCATGATGTTAAGCGCGTTGAGGCCCGGATAGGCCGCGATGAACAGCGCCGGTATGATGGCGAAATATTTCGCCACATCATTGGCAATCGAGAAGGTGGTGAGCGCGCCGCGCGTCATCAGCAGCTGCTTGCCAATCTCCACGATCTCGATCAGCTTGGTGGGTGAACTGTCGAGGTCCACCATATTGGCGGCCTCGCGGGCGGCCTGGGTGCCCGTCTGCATGGCGACGCCAACATCCGCCTGGGCAAGTGCCGGCGCATCATTGGTGCCGTCGCCGCACATGGCGATGAGCTTGCCGCCCTTTTGCTCCTGGCGGATATAGGCGAGCTTGTCCTCCGGCTTTGCTTCGGCCAGGAAATCGTCCACGCCGGCCTCGGACGCAATGGCGGCTGCCGTCAGCGGATTGTCGCCGGTCACCATGACGGTGCGAATGCCCATGGCGCGCATGGCGGCGAAACGGTCCTTGATGCCGGGCTTCACCACATCCTTCAGGTGAACGATCCCGAGGATCCGGTGGCCATCGGCGACGGCCAGAGGCGTGCCGCCGCTGCGGGCGATCTTCTCCACGCTTTCGCGGAAGCCGTGCGGTGCCCCGGCCGGTTGAAGACCGGCAAAACGCAGGATGGAATCGACGGCGCCCTTGCGCAGGTTCCGGCTGCCGATGTCGACGCCCGAAATGCGGGTTTCAGCGGTGAAGGGCACGACCACATCCGGTGCGCCCGGTTCGGTGAGGCCGAAGTCGCTGCGGGCGAGCGCCACGATGGAGCGGCCTTCCGGTGTTTCGTCGGCAAGGCTCGCCAGAAGCGCGGCTTCGGCCAGATCCCCGGCGGTGACGCCGGCGACAGGCAGGAATTCGCTTGCCATGCGGTTGCCGAAGGTAATGGTGCCGGTCTTGTCAAGAAGGAGTGTATCGACGTCGCCGGCGGCTTCGACGGCGCGACCGGAAATGGCGATGACGTTGAAGCGCACGAGGCGATCCATGCCGGCTATGCCGATTGCGGACAGCAGGCCGCCGATTGTTGTCGGAATCAGCGTGACGAGAAGGGCCGAGAGCACGGTGACCGACAGGATGGTGCCGGAATAGACGGCAAGTCCGCCCAGCGTCACGACCGCGATGAGGAAGATGAGGGTCAGGCCGGAAAGCAGGATCGACAGCGCGATCTCGTTCGGCGTGCGCTGGCGTTCCGCGCCTTCGATAAGCGCGATCATGCGGTCGAGGAAGGTACCGCCCGGCGGCACGGTGATCCTGACCCTGATTGCATCCGACAGCACCTGCGTGCCGCCGGTGACTGCGGAACGGTCACCGCCCGCCTCGCGGATCACGGGCGCGGACTCGCCCGTGATGGCACTTTCATTGACCGTGGCGATGCCCTCGATCACCTCGCCGTCACCGGGGATCAGGTCCCCCGCCTCGACGATCACGATATCGCCGACCTTCAGGCTTGAGGCGCTGACGGCTTCGGACAGGCCGCTGCCATCGGCTTGCACGCGGTGCGCGGTGAGATCGGTCTTTGCGCGGCGCAGACTTTCGGCCTGCGCCTTGCCCCGGCCCTCGGCGACGGATTCCGCAAAGGTTGCGAAGAAGACGGTGAACCAGAGCCATGCGGCGATCTGGCCGGAGAAGGGCGCGGCGGAGGGATTGGTGACGAGATCCCGGACGAAGAAGAGCGTCGTCAGCGCCGCCACGGCCTCGGTGACGAAGATCACCGGATTGCGATAGAGCTGGCGCGGATCGAGCTTGCGGACGGCATCGCCGATCGCCGGCACGAAGATGGCGCGATCGAAAAGCTGGGTTGACTGGCGTTTCATGGGGTGAGCCTCCTGGGATCAGTAGGTCTGGCCGGCAAGCATCTGGATATGCTCGACGATGGGCCCGAGTGCGAGGGCGGGGAAGAACTGCAGCCCGCCCATGATGAGGATGATGGCGGCAAGGAGGCCGACGAAGAGCGGCGTATTCGTCGCGAAAGTGCCGGCCGAGACTGCGACTTTCGGCTTTGCCGCCAGCGAGCCGGCAATCGCCATGACCGGCACGGCATAGGCGAAACGGCCGAGCAGCATGGAAATACCGAGTGTGGTGTTGTACCAGGGCGTATTGGCGGACAGGCCGCCGAAGGCCGAGCCATTGTTCCCGGCTGCCGAGGTAAAGGCGTAGAGGATTTCCGAAAGCCCGTGCGGACCAGCCGAACTGATCGAGGCAAGTGCCGTCGGCAGGATGGCCGAGATGGCGCTGAAGCCGAGGATGGCGAGCGGCAGGATGAGGACCGCCAGCATGGACAGTTTCATTTCCCGGCTTTCGATCTTCTTGCCGAGCAGTTCCGGCGTGCGTCCGACCATCAGGCCGGCGACGAAGACCGAGAGGATGGCAAAGACCAGCAGGCCGTAGAGGCCGGAGCCGACGCCGCCCGGCAGCACTTCGCCGAGCTGGATGAAGAACATCGGAACCAGCCCGCCAAGCCCGGTAAACGAGCCATGCATGCCGTTGACGCCACCATTGGAAATCCCGGTGGTGACCGCAGCATAGGCGGCGGTCATGGCCTGGCCGAAGCGGACTTCCTTGCCTTCCATGTTGCCGAGCGCGGGATCGAGCCCGAGCGCGGCATGGACCGGATTGCCGGCCATTTCGGCATCATAGATGATGCCCGTGCCGACCACGAGAAACAGCATGATGGTTGCAACGAAAGCCCAGCCCTGCCTGCGGTCGCCCACCATCTGGCCGAAAGTGTAGAGCAGCGCCGTCGTGATGCCGAGCATCGACAGGATATTCACGTAGTTTGCCCAGGCATTCGGGTTTTCGAAGGGATGCGCGGCATTGGCGTTCAGGAAACCCCCGCCATTGGTGCCGAGCTGCTTGATCGCTTCCTGGCTGGCGATGGGCCC
Source organism: uncultured Gellertiella sp. (assembly GCF_963457605.1). Taxonomy (GTDB): domain Bacteria; phylum Pseudomonadota; class Alphaproteobacteria; order Rhizobiales; family Rhizobiaceae; genus Gellertiella. The sequence goes on along the minus strand of NZ_OY735138.1, from coordinate 147,165 downwards.
CATTGCCAGCGTCTGCCGCGCGCCTTCGAGCGTGGTGACGGCGACGGAGGCGTCGAGCGTCTGCGGCAGGCCCATGGCGATGAAGACAAGGGCCACGCTTACGGCGAGGGGCAGGAGCACGTAAAGCGTGGCGCGGGTCATGTCGACCCAGAAATTCCCGAGCGTGGTTGCAGAGCCACGGGCAAAGGCGCGGGTGAAGGCGATGGCCATGGCCATGCCGGAGGCGGCGGAGAGAAAGTTCTGCACAGTCAGTCCCGCCATCTGGCTGAAATGGCTCATGGTGGTTTCCCCGCCATAGGCCTGCCAGTTGGTATTGGTGACGAAGCTCACCGCCGTGTTGAAGGCCAGATCCGGAGCGACCGCGCCGAAGCCCTGCGGGTTGAACGGCAGGACGCCCTGCAGGCGAAGGAGGGCGTAGAGAATCAGGAAACCCGCCAGGTTGAAGGCGAGCATGGACAGCACATAGGCCAGCCAGCCCTGTTCCCTGTCAGGCCTGACGCCGGCAATGGCATAAAGGCTGCGCTCGACAGGACGGAGCACGGGAGAGAGGAAGGTGCGTTCGCCTTCGAAAAGACGAGCCATGTAAAGGCCAAGCGGCTTGATGGTAACAAGCGCCAGCCCGAAAAGGAGGGCTATCTGCAGCCATCCGACAAGGGTCATGGGACATACTCCGGGGTGAAGATCAGAAGCGCTCTGGATAAAGAAGGGTGATCACCAGGTAGACGCCGAGCGCCAGCGACACGGCAAGGCCGATCAGGGTCTCCGTCATGGGTCAGGCTCCGATGCGATTGAGCCAGCGGGCATAGAACGCGAAGACGACGAAGGCGCCGCCGCCGAGGAGAAGGAATGTGATGTCCTGCATGTTGGTCTCCAAAATGTCTGACTGGAGACGGCAGGATCTGCCTTTCGGCGTAAGGCTTCGATACGGAAGGCGCGGCCACGGCATAAGGAATTGATAAGGAATTGCTCTAGAGTTTGTCAGGGAAAAGTGGAATCCGGTTTTCCCGAAAAGACAAACGAAAACAAAGAGAATTAGAGTCTGTCTGGTTCAATGTGAACCAGACAGACTCTAGTGGCGGTTGCCGAGAAAGGTTGGGGGCATGGGGGGGCGGTGGCCGGGGGTGGGGGTGGGGGTGCTGCTGGCGCTGATCCGGCGCAGCGCATCGAGATTGTTCAGCCGGAAATGCCGGTTGTCGAGAATGTCGATGATTTTCTGCTTGGCGAGCAGCTGGATGGTGCGGCTGATGGTTTCTGCCGTGGTGGCGAGATAGATCGCCATGTCGCGGCGACTGATCGGAATGAAGATGACATCGCCGCTGCCGCGCGGGGCCTGAAGCGTGCCACGCAGGGCAAAAGATGCCGAAGACCACGCCCCCTCCCATACATGTTCGGTGCCGGGACTGTCCCTGCGTCCGTCCCGGTCCAGCATCATCAGCAGAAATGAAGCGATGCGCTCCACCGCCGTCTTGCAGCCGAGCAGAACCAGGCTCATGCGGGCGCAATCCAGCTCCTTCAGCGCAGAGCGATAGAGGAAATGCGAGAGGTCCTGATCGGACCGCAGCAGGCATTCGAGCTTCTGCCGGTCGAAACAGCAGAGCCGCACATCGGAGGCCGCCTCGATGGCAAACAGGCCGCCGCTGTCGTCATTGCTGAAGATCCGGCCGAAATGGTCGGACGGCTGCAGGATGCCGACGATCTGCTGACGCCCGTCCGGCAGGGTTTTGACCAGCCGCAGGAAGCCCGCCAGGATCGTCCCGGCAATCAGGCAATCCTCGCCCTCCGCCTGAATGGTGTCATCTTCGGCAAAGGTGCGAATGGTGGACAGGCGCTGCAGGTCCATCTGCCTGTCGCGACCGACATGGCCGCAAATCGAATGCACGGAACCCATGCAGTGATCGCATTTGTCCGGGTGTTTGGGTGTGTTTCCGCGAGACACTGCACATCCCCTCAGGTTTCGTGACACCCGACCCATTGAAGTCGGGGATCTGGCTCATCGCCAGTCTGTCCACGTGATCTATGGCTGTCGGGCACCTGCCCGGCATGTGCGGCTGGAAATATGGTCCCGTGTAGTGTCAGGACCGGACCGAGCGGCGGCTCCGCTTTGGCTGATCGGCCAGCGAGAGACCTATTTTACATCGGTCATGTTATAATTTCAACCGCCTATGAAATATATTGTATTGCACAAGCGATCAAACCGGCATCCCCCATACGGGGTAGATGCGCTTTCTCAGTTAATTTTCACCATTTATAATTGACAGGACCGGACGCAAGGGCTCCTCCTGCCGTTTCCGCCACAGCGACAGCATTGGTTTTGGCCGGTTCGCCCGATCAAAAAAATACCCCCGCTTTCGCTCCCGGTTCCCGTACCTTCAGGAGAGGAAGGGTTGGGCGGACGGGGGAAAGCGGAGGCAAGGTCAGCCTTCAGGCTGGGAGGAACTGTCTTGCGGCCCGGGCCAGCCGGGCAGCGGGTCAGGCCGGCATGCGGCGCTCGGCAAGTAGATTGGTGAGCCAGTCCGGGTCCATGTCCGGCACCGAGGAGAGCAGGGTTTCGGTATAGGGCTGGTAGGGCGGCGACAGAACCACGTCGCGCGGGCCCTGTTCGACCACCCGGCCCTTCTGCATGATCACCACCCGGTCGGCAATTGCCCGCACGGTGGCGATGTCATGGGTGATGAACAGGTAGCTGATGCCCTTTTCTTCCTGCAGCCGCATCAGCAGCTTCAGGATTTCTTCCTGCACGATCTGGTCGAGCGCCGAGGTCACCTCGTCGCAGAGGATCACCTCCGGATCTGCGGCAAGGGCGCGCGCAATGCTGATGCGCTGCTTCTGGCCGCCCGACAGTTCGCCCGGAAAGCGCCCGGCATATTCAGGCCCGAGCTCGATCATCTCCAGCAATGCGTTGACCCGCGCCTTGCGCGCCGCCCCCGTCAGCCCGTGATAGAAGGTGAGCGGCCGCCCGATGATGTCCTCGACGCGCTGCCTGGTGTTGAGCGCGGTATCGGCGCTCTGGTAGATCATCTGGATGTTGCGCAGCGTCGGGCGGTCGCGGTCCTTCAGCGCTGCAGGCAGGGCCTTGCCGCCAAACCGCACCTCGCCCTTCGACGGCGGCAGCAGGCCGGTGATCACCCGCGCCAGCGTCGACTTGCCCGAACCGCTCTCGCCGACCACAGCGACCGTCTGGCCGCGCGGAATTTCAATCGAGACATCGCTGAGGATCTGCGGGCCGTTGCGGTAGCCCGCACTGACCTGGTCGATGGTCAGCACCGGTTCGGCTGCCGGTCTTGCGGCATGGGAGAGCTTGCGCACCGACCAGAGCGAGCGGGTATAGTCCATCTTCGGCGCGGAAAGCATGTCGCGCACCGGGGCTTCCTCGACCACCGCGCCGTGGCGCAGCACCATGATCCGGTCGGCCATCTGCGAGACCACCGCCAGGTCATGGGTGACATAGATCGCCGCCGTGCCGAAGCTCTGGACGGCATTGCGGATCGCGCCCAGCACCTCGACCTGGGTGGTGACGTCGAGTGCGGTCGTCGGCTCGTCGAAGATGATGAGATCCGGGCGGCAGACCATCGCCATCGCCGTCATCATCCGCTGCAACTGGCCGCCGGAAACCTGGTGGGGATAGCGAAAGCCGATATTGTCGGGATCGGGCAGTTGCATCTGCCGGTAAAGCGCAATCGACTGGGTGAGCGCCTCTTCCCTGCCCATCAGCCCGTGCTCGAGGCTTGCCTCGATGGTCTGTTCGATCAGCCGGTGGGCGGGGTTGAAGGCCGCCGCCGCACTCTGGGCGACATAGGCGATGCGGCTGCCGCGCAATGCCCGGCAGCCGGCCTCGCCGAGACCGAGCAGGTCCTTGCCGTCGAAGATCACCGAGCCGCCGGCAAAGCGGCAGCCGTCGCGGATGGCACCCATGGCGGCAATGCCGATGGTGGATTTGCCGGCGCCGGATTCACCGATCAGCCCCAGCACCTCGCCGCGGTTGAGCGTGAGATCGACGCCCTTGACGATCTGGTGCCAGGTGCCGTCGGACAGGCCCTCGATCTTCAGGCCGCGCATGGTGAGCAGCGGCTGGCCCGGTTGATGTTCAGCTTTCGGCACGGCTGCCTCCGGTAATTTGCAACAGCCAGTCAACCACGAAGTTGACGGATATGGTGAGAAGCGCAATCGCAGCGGCCGGCAGCAGCGGCGTGGTATTGCCATAGGTGATCAGCGTCGCGTTCTGGCGCATCATCGAGCCCCAGTCGGCGGAAGGCGGCTGCAACCCGACGCCGAGGAAGGACAGCGCGCTGATCGTCAGGAAGACGAAGCAGAAGCGCAGGCCGAATTCGGTGATCAGCGGCGGCAGGGTGTGGGGCACGATTTCGCGCAGCACGATCCAGGCCTTGCCCTCGCCACGCATCCGCGCCGCCTCGACGAAATCCTGCGCGACGACGCCGAGCGCCACCGAGCGGGTCAGCCGGAAGACGCGGGTCGCATCTATGGCGGCAATCACCAGGATGAGGTTGGTAACGGTCGGTCCGAGCAGCGCCAGCGCCATCAGCGCGAAGATCAGCCCCGGAATGGCCATCAGCGCATCGACGACACGGCTGAAGGCCTGGTCGGCATAGCCGCCGAGCAGGGCGGAGACAATGCCGAGAATGCCGCCGGTCAGGAACGACACCATGGTGGCAAGCAGCGCGATGCCCATCGAATTGCGCGCCGCAAAGATCATCCGGGAGGCCATGTCGCGGCCAAGCTGGTCGGTGCCGAGCCAATGGGCGGCAGACCAGGGCTGGAAGGCATTGCCGACCACTTCCGCTTCGCCATAAGGCGCAATCAACGGCGCAAAAACCGCGACGAAGACATAGAGGGCCAGCATCACCAGCCCGAAGCGGGCGGAGAAGGAGGCACGTGCAAGCCTTGCCTTCCAGCGGGCCCAGGTGGAGCGCGCCTTGAAGGGGGCGGGGGAGGTTCGGGTAGGCTCTGCCATGGTCGACTGCCTGTTCAAGCTGTTCAGCGCCGTTGTCATCGGGGATGCATCAGGCGCGGATTGGAGAGGATCGACAGGATGTCGGCGGAAAGGTTCAGGAGGATATAGACCGAGGCAAAGACCAGCGAGCAGGCCTGCACCACCGGGATGTCGCGGGTCGAGACCGAATCCACCATCAGCTGGCCGATACCCGGATAGGCAAACACCACCTCGACGATGACGACGCCGACCACGAGATAGGCCAGGTTGAAGGCCACCACATTGGCAATCGGCGCCCAGGCATTGGGCAGCGCGTGGCGCACCACCATCTTCACCCGGCCAATGCCCTTGAAGCGCGCCATTTCCATATAGGGGTCGTTGAGCACGTTGATCAGCGCCGCGCGGGTCATCCGCATCATGTGGGCCACGATGACAAGCGTCAGCGTCATGGCGGGAAGGGCGCAGCGGCGCACCTTTTCAAGGATGGCATCGCCCTCGTTGACGGTCGCCAGCCCCGGCAGCAGGTGCAGCTTGGTCGAAAAGACGATCAGCAGCAGATAGGCCATGAAGAATTCGGGCATCGAGATGGTGGTGAGCGTCGTGGCATTCACCACCCGGTCGAAGACGGAATTGCGGAACACGGCGGTGAGGATGCCAAGCCCGATGGCGATGGGCACGGCAAAGCTGGCCGTCAGGATGGCGAGAAACAGCGTGTTGCGCAGGCGCGGCGCGATGATGTCGGCAACGGCCCGCTTGCGGTCGCCGCTGGTGACGAAGGAATTGCCGAAATCACCCCGGGCAGCGTGGCTGATCCACGAGACATAGCGCTCCACCGGCGGATGATCGAGGCCGATCTCGCGCTGGAAGGCGGCGACCGTTTCCGGGGTCGCGGCCTGGCCGAGGATGGAGCGGGCGAAATCGCCCGGCATCAGGCTCATCAGCGAAAAGATCACCAGCGACACGACGAACAGGGTGAAGACCCCGAGGCCGAGCCGCTGGCCGATGGTCTTGAGGATGGTCAGGCCACTGCCGGACCGGACGGCGCTTGCTGCTGCCATGTCTATCTCGCCCCCTTCATGCGGATGATGGTTGCCGTGGATGCGATAACCGGCGCAGGCCGGCCTGCGCCCCTGCCATGAGGATCCCTTTGCCGGGCGGTGCTGTCAACAGCAGGCGTCGGGCGGCAACCGGGCTTTGCCGGACCGGCCCCGTACCGGCCGGCAGGTTCAACGAAGGTCATTGCGCAGTCCTTGGCATGGGTCATGGCATGGCCGCCCCGCCGGGAACCCCCGACAGGCGCGGCGATGCCATCCGCATCGATTTGAAGAAGAGGGAAAGCCGGTCCGCCAGGAAAATGGCGCGCCCGGCACCGTCCGGAAGTCCTTGCAGCCTGATAAGCCCGGGTGTCCCCGACACCCCGGGTGCCCCCGACACCCCGGGTGTCCTTATACCCCGGAGGTGCCCCCGGTTTGCGGTGGCAAACCGGGGGCATCCGTCAGGCTCAGGCGAAGGACCAGCGACGCCACATGTAGGTGCCGTCATGGTCGAGGTTGGAGTTCAGCTCGCCATGCACGACCGCCTTGGTATGGGCGCTGACATAGTTGTTGAACATCAGCACGATCTGGCCGCCGTCGTCCTGCAGGATCTCCTGCATTTCGGCATACATGGCGGCCCGCTTGGTCTCGTCGGTTTCCGCGCGCGCTGCCACCAGCAGCTCGTTGAAGCGCGGGTTCTTCCAGAAGGTGTCGTTCCATGCCGCATCCGCCGCATAGGCCTGGGTCGCATGCTGGTCGATGGTCGGACGGCCACCCCAGTAGGACAGCATGAAGGGCTTCTTCATCCAGACCGCATCCCAGTAGCTGTCGGCGGGCTCGTTGATGATGTTGATCTCGATGCCGCATTTTGCCGCCGATTCCTTCATCAGCTGGGCGGCGTCAACCGCACCGTCAAAGGCGGCGGTCGAGGTGGAGAGATCGATCTTCAGGCTGTCGAGACCGGCCTTCTTCAGGTATTCCCTGGCCTTTTCCGGATTGAAGCTGTGCTTTTCCTTGTTCTCGATCGCATATTTCAGCGTCGGGGCGAAGGGATTGTCGTTGCCGACGGTGCCATAGCCGAAGCCGACCTTGGCCAGCAGTTCGTCGCGGTCGAAGGCGTATTTCAGGGCGCGGCGCACATCCGGATTGTCGAAGGGGGCAACCGTTGTGTTCATCGTCGCCACCAGATGCGAGAAACCGGTGACATTGTCGATCTCGACATCGGAATTGGCCTTGAGCAGCTCGATGGTCTTGAGGTCGACGCGGTCGATATAGTGGACCTCGCCGGTGAGCAGCGCATTGGTGCGCGCCGCCGCATCAGCCACGACAAGCAGTTCCAGCCCGTCGAAGAAGATATTGTCGGCATCATAATAGTCGGGGTTCTTTTCGACGACCAGCTTGACGCCCGGCTCGAAGCTCTTGATCTTGAAGGGGCCGGTGCCGCCGGCAGACCAGTCGGCCTTGCCGTCCTTGGCGGGAACGATGATGACGCGGTAGCTGGCCGTTTCATAGGCAAAATCGGCAGCGCCGGTCTTCAGCGTGAAGACCACGGTATCGTCGCCCACAGCCTTGATCGTGTCGATGATCTCGAGACCCGCCTTGGAGCCGGACTTGGAATCCTTGCCGCGATGCAGGTCGAAGGAGGCAATCACGTCTTCCGGCGTGACGGTCTTGCCGTTCTGGAACTTGACACCCTTGCGCAGCTTGAAGGTCCAGGTCTTGGCCCCGTCGGAAGCCTTGAAGGATTCGGCCATCTGCGGCACGATGGCATTCCTGGCATCGACCGAGGTCAGGTTGTTGCCGAGGATGCTGCCGAATTCGGATGTGTAGTAGTTCGAACCCCAGGTGGTGGGGTCGAGCGAGTCGGTCGCCGCGCCATTGCTGAGTGCCGCCTTGAAGACGCCGCCCTTCTTGCCCGCGGCCTTCGCCTGGCTGATGAACATCGCCTGGGCCGTGGCCATGGTCACGCCGGCGGCCATCGCCAGCTGCATGAAGCCGCGGCGTGATACGCCGACAGCATTGAGCGCCCCGTTGTCCGGGCCGGATACATTGAATTCATCACCTGATTTCATGGACTTGTCTCCTTCCAGTTCCAACCCGGCCTCCCCGTTTTTGTTCTTCCAGGCCGTGTTTTCCGAGGGCAAGCTTCCATCAGGGATTTAAGCAAAACAAATGATCATTTCACATGCATTCATGCTTTTGCGATATAGGACAACCATCTCCGCCAAGCTTATGAATTTGCGGGAATTATGGGTTTTGCCGGGCGATCCGGGCAAGCCTCCGGCAGCCGCAAGGGATCGCAGCATGGGCGGGAATTCGCCGTTTGGTCGCATCAATCCGGATGTCATATAGCCTCCAGTTGCATTGCGGCCGGAACTCCCCGGTTTCCAAGCCTTCAATATTTTGTACATTCGTATAGACCGGAAGCCGAATTGCGAGGAGATTGAAATGCCTGGCCTGCCCCATAACCGCCCGAAAGACATGCCGTTTACCGAGTGGGACCGCCCTCCCTATAACCGCTGGTCGTTCCAGCATGTGCGCGAAATCGTGCCGACGGCGCTGGTCTCACGCGGCGACGGGCCGGTCCTGGAGCTGTCGGAAAACCTGCAGGATATCGGCCAGCGCCGCTTCACGTTTGACGGCAACAGCCAGACCGTCGAAGCCTGGCTCGGGGAGAGCTATACCGATGGTTTCATTGCCCTTTCCGGCGGAAAGGTGATCATCGAGACCTACAGCAACGGCATGGGGCCGAAATCCCTGCACCTCGTCCAGTCCGTGTCGAAATCGGTGACGGCGGCAGCGGCGGGCGCGCTGGTGGAACAGGGCCTGCTCGACCCCGACCGCCTTGTCACCGACTATCTGCCGGAACTCGAACAGACCGCCTATGCCGGGGCAAGGCTCCGCCATGCGCTCGACATGACCAGCGGCACCTTCTTCGACGAGACCTATACGGCCCCCGATTCCCACTGCGCCTTTCTCGACGCCGCCGCCGGGTGGAAACCCTATGGCGACCCCTCCTGGCCGCGCACCGTGTTCGACGTGATCCTGCGGCTCGACAGCCGCGAATTGCCGCATGGCGAACGGTTCCGCTACCGCTCGATCGAGACCGACGTGGTCGCCCATTGCATGGAACGCGCCAGCGGCAAGACCACCTGGCAGCTGGTCTCCGACCATGTCTGGGCCCCGATGGGCGCGGAAAGCGACGGCTACTTCACCGTCGACCCGAGCGGCTATGCGGCAGCCGACGGCGGCTTCAACGCCTCGCTGCGCGATCTCGCCCGCTTCGGCCTGATGATGGCGCGCGGTGGCAGGGTCGAGGGCCGGCAGGTGATTCCGGCAGGCTGGATTGCCGATTGCCTGAAGGGCGACGGCACGCTGTTTCAGGGCGATTACCGGATCGTGCTGCCGAAGGGGGCCTATCGCAACCAGTTCTGGGTGGAAGAGGCCGGCCGGCCGATCCTCATCTGCCGGGGCGTGTTCGGCCAGCTGATCTATATCGACATGGAGAAGGATTTCGTCGCGGTGAAGCTGTCGAGCTGGCCGGATTTCCTCAATGTGCCTGCCACCCGCACGGCGCTTGCCGCCATCCGCTCGATCCGCGACAGCCTTTAGAGTCTGTCAGGTTCATATTGAACCAGCCAGACTCTGGCTCCCCTTGTTGTCGTTTGTCTTTTCGCTCAAACAAGTTTGAGCGCTCAAACAAGTTTGAGCGGGAAAACCGGATTCCACTTTTCCCTGACAAACTTTAGTCCGGGGATCAGCGCGGCGGCCGCTGCTGCCGCCGTTGAAATCCCGGGCGGGGCCGTGTAATCCCGTGGCATGGCGGAAAAGCGATCACGTTTGAAAAATGAGGCCCCGGCGGAGCGCAGGCGCGGTTCCGGGGTCAAGTATGTCTATGACATCCTGCGCGACGAAATCCTTGATCTGGCGCTGCCGCCGGGCAGCCTGATCGACGAAAACCAGCTGGCGCAGCGCTTCTCGCTGTCGCGCACACCGATCCGCGAAGCGCTGGTCAGGCTTGCCGGTGACGGGCTGGTGACGACGCTGCCGAACCGCTCGACCGTGGTTTCGGCCATCGATTTCCTCAACCTGCACCGCTTCTTCGATGCGCTGAGCCTGATGTACCGGGTGACGACGCGGCTCGCCGCCCAGCATCATGACACCGCCGACCTTGCCGAAATCCGCGCCCGGCAGGCGGAATTCCGCCGTGCGGTCGAGGCGGAAGACGCGCTGAAGATGATTTCCACCAATCGCGACTTCCACGCCGCCATCGCCGAGGCCGGGCGCAACCCCTATTACAACGCACTGTTCCTGAAACTGCTCGACGAGGGCCGGCGCATCATGCGCTTCTACTATTCCTCCTTCGACGACCGCCTGCCGCCGCGCTATCTCGACGAACACGAGGACCTGATCACCGCCATCGAAACCCGCGACATCGAACAGGCCGACCGCCTCGCCCACGCCCATGCCGACCAGATCATCGCCCAGATCCAGAAAATGATCGCCCGCGACAACAGGCAACCGATCCGGCTTTGAGGGGTGGGGGCTAGCGTTTGCCAGGGAAAAGTGGAATCCGGTTTTCCCGAAAAGACAAACGAAAACAAAGGGCACTAGAGTCTGTCAGGTTCAATATGAACCTGACAGACTCTAGAAATCCGGTACCCGGCCACAGCGGCGAGCCACCGGGCAGCGGTTACCGGTGACCACAGAGAATTCAGCGCGATCCCCGGTCCTGTCGTGTGAAAACAAGGGGTTGACCTGCACCAGCATCCGACCAATTTAAAGTGGGAACCCGACCAATCTAAATTCTGCGCGCGCTTGCTGCCGCCCATATCCGGACCATGGCGCCGCACCCGGTCGGGCAGACGGTCTGGTCTGGTCTGGTCAGGTCACAATTATTTCCGGGGCCAGCGGGCCATGCGTTTGAGAATGTCTGACCGAAAGAATTCGGCAAAGGAAATGACATTCTTTCTGCCGCCATACTCGGCCAGTTTTGACTGTTTCAGTTTTTCCGGCACGACCAGCACGACGCCCATCGAGGCCATGTCATCAATGGCATTGGCGGCAATGTTTTCATCCACCGTCGCGAGGAACAACTCACTGCTGCCCATTTCGCGCTCAACCTGTTTCCATCTCTCCCGGAGCGTGGTTTTCGCGCTCAGGATCAAACCGGCAGCACCAGTTTCTGCCACTCCCCGGAGCGTGGCCAGTGACGGCAGGATGAAGTCGGGCCGTTTTTTGGCCTCGATAATTACCTGTTTTTCAAAAGGAATTTTCCCGTCAATCAGCATGCTTTCAATATGGTGCTCAAACGAATAGCCAGCGCGCGACTTTCGCTGCTGGCTCGCGGACAGCATGAGCCCGTCCACCTCCGCCACTCTTTCGATCAGGCTTCGAATGATCGCCGCGGCATTCAATGCCCGCGGAGTGTCTCCGAGCACCACACGGACCAGCGAAACAGCCCGTTCACGCCTCTGGAAGTCCCGAAACAGCTCCCATTCGAGACCCCGGCTGATGTCGCGAAGGGCATCGCCCGGAGCGCCCAGTGTGAACGGGTCGAGGTTGTCGAGATGATGGAGATCAAGAAATTTGCGCCGCGCGAGTTCCGCCATTGCCAGTGTGTCCGGCATCGCCGCATGGCTGCTTGCAAAATCGCCGATTGTCCCGGCGAGCCAGGCTGCAATTGCCTGCTCGGCAAAATCAAGAACGGCGCTCTTTTCCTTGCTGCGCACATCCGCCGGCCGACGGATATCCACCAAAAAATCCGGGTCCAGTTCCAGCTTATCTCTCAGGAGAGAGGTGGCTCGGGAAATTTGAACAATCGGGATAAGTGGAATTTCTGCCTGACTTCGGCTTAGATGCCGGGAACAGGAGAGATCATGACAAGACGACCGCGCCGGAACCACACACCGGCTTTCAAGGCGAAGGTGGCGCTTGCCGCCATCAGAGGCGAACAGACGCTGGTTGAGTTATCCCAACAGTTCGACGTGCACGCCAACCAGATCAAGCAATGGAAAGACCAGCTCCTTGAGGGGGCGACGGGGGTTTTCGGCGATGAAGCCAAGGCGGAACCGGCGGGTCCAACCGTTGATGTCAAAACGCTGCATGCCAAGATCGGGGAGTTGACGCTGGAGAACGATTTTTTATCCGGTGCGCTCGGCAAGGCGGGATTGCTGGGCGGAAAGAAATGATCGACCGCAAGCACAAACTTTCCGTCGTGCGCCAGGCGAAACTTCTCGGCTTCAGCAGGGGCAGTATCTACTATTCTCCACGTCCAGTGCCCGACGGCGATCTGGTCCTGATGCGGCGGATAGACGAACTGCATCTCGATTACCCGTTTGCCGGAAGTCGGATGTTGCAAGGGCTTTTGAGGGGAGAAGGGCTGGAGACTGGGCGGCTGCACGTCGCCACGCTGATGAAGAAGATGGGCATCGAGGCGATCTATCGCCGCCCGAACACCTCGAAACCGGCACCCGGTCACAAGGTCTATCCTTATCTCCTGCGCAAGCTGGCGGTCACCCGGTCCAACCAGGTCTGGGCGATGGATATCACATATATTCCGATGGCGCGGGGCTTCGTCTATCTCTGTGCCGTGGTGGACTGGTTCAGTCGCCGCGTGCTCTCATGGCGGCTGTCGATCACGATGGAGACAGCCTTCTGCATCGCAGCGGTCGAGGACGCGCTTGCGAGACATGGCAAACCCGACATCTTCAATACCGACCAGGGATCGCAGTTCACGTCTATCGACTTTACTGATGTGCTAAAGAAGGCGGAAGTCTCCATCTCGATGGACGGTAAAGGCGCATGGCGCGACAATGTCTTCGTCGAGCGGCTCTGGCGGTCAATCAAATATGAGGAGGTTTATCTCCACGCTTACAAGACAGTGCCCGAGGCCCGCGCTGGCATCGGCCGATATCTGGCCTTCTACAACAGCCGACGCCCACATTCATCGCTTGACCGGAAGACGCCGGATCAGGCCTACTTCAACGCGCTGCCACCGATGATGGTGGCAGCATAATCGAGGCGGAAATCCACTTAGCGAGACACCCGGAACTGTTCAGACAAACCGAGCCACCTCTGGAGAGTGGCGTCGTCAGTTCCTGAATCAATGGAAAGGCAGGTATATTCACCCTCGCCACCTCGCGCCATGACCAGAAATGAGGCCGGGGAAAGCGTGGCAAATGCCTGCCTGGGCAGGCCGGTCATGTGGGTCTCGGGTCCCTTGCTGGTGTAGTGGACAAGCCGTGTCCGCCTGTTCGTCACATCGTGCTGGGGCCAGTTTGTCGAGAACCAGGTTTCCCGGATGGCGGGTGCCCCGGGATCAGGGCGCGATTTGCTTGCCAGTGCGGGGAAAAACCCGCTGTCCCGCTGGGCGGGCGGCATGTAGACACCCCCCTGATGCTTGTTTGCATGGCGTGCCCAGTCGCGGTCGTTGTTCGACAGCTTCTTGACCAGTATCTGGTCAGAGCTCTCAAGCATTGACAGCAGAACCGGTGCTGAAGGCTCCAATGCGTCAAAAAGGTCCGGCTCAACCGGTTTCATGCCGCCTCCCATTCCCTGTGCTGTGTTCCGCTGCACAGCCAGGCCGCGACCTCTGCCACGACTTCCGGCCAGTTTTCACGATTGCGGGTTGCACATTCCCAAACAATTGCCGTACGCCATTGCAACACCTCCAGTTGCTGGAGATGCCTGATGTCATTGGCGCAGTTCCGCCCGATTTTGTCGCGCCAGAATTGTTCACGGGATTTTGGCCACCTGAACATGCGGCAGCCATGCCCATGCCAAAAACATCCATGTACAAACACCACGGCCCGCCATCTCGGGAAAACCAGATCCGGTTTTCCAGGCAGATGCCCGACATGCAGCCTGTAGCGGAACCCCCCGGCGTGCAGCGCCCTGCGGAGCATCATTTCAGGCCGGGTATCCTTTGACCGGATGCCTGCCATCATGCGGCTGCGCACTTCCGGGGAAACAACGTCAGCCATTTGCCTGGCTTTGGAACAGATTCCGGCCAGCACAAAGGGTTTCGTCCCCGCGCGTTTCTCCTCCGGACAGCCAGGGGCTCATGGCCTGTGCGATGGCCTCCACCACCGGAACCACAACGGCATTGCCAAACTGGCGGTAAGCCTGTGTATCCGACACAGGAATCTGCCAGATCCGGTTGCCGCGCTCGAATCCCATCAGCCGGGCGCACTCCCTGGGGGTCAGCCGGCGCGGGCAGCGGTCAGGCCCCTGGTCGACCAGGATCTCGGAACCGTCCTTGTGATAGCGCGCGGAAAGGGTTCTGGCGACATCGCCAGGTCTGAAAAGCCCAAAGCCGAATCCATTGCCCTTCGCGGCGTGCTTCTTCTTGTAGTCCTGCAAATAGGCCCACAGTTTCGGTGTAAGGGTGTATTTGTCGCTGACCGGCCCCTTTTCCAGGATGGATTCCAGCGTTGGCGGCGCAGTCTGCGGAAATTCGACATCCCCGAATGTGAACCCGCAGCCATGATCCAGAAATCCGGCAATGAAGATGCGTTCCCGCCCCTGGGGAACCCAGGGCCGGGCACTGAGGATGCGGGTCTCAACCCGGTAGCCGAGTTCCTTCTCGAGCACATTCATGATTGTCGTAAATGTCCTGCCCTTGTCATGGCGCTGCAGGTTCTTGACGTTTTCCAGCAAAAAGGCCTTTGGCCGGTGATGGCGGATGATCTGGGCCACATCGAAAAACAGGGTTCCCTGCGTGGCATCCAGAAATCCGTGAGGCCGCCCCAAAGCATTTTTCTTGGAAACACCGGCAATCGAGAACGGCTGGCAGGGGAAGCCTGCGAGAAGCACATCATGGGCGGGTATTCTGGCGAGCGCCTCGTCATCCCTCGTATAGTCGCGGATGTCACCAGCAAAAACATGGCTGCCGTCCTCGGGAAAGTTCTTGCGATAGGTTTCGTTGGCATACTTGTCCCACTCGCTGGTGAAGACGCATTTTCCGCCAATATTTTCAAAACCTACCCGCAAACCGCCAATCCCTGCGAACAGGTCAATGAAGCGGAACCGCGCAGGCCGGTCTGGCCGCCGGTGGCTTTCCGCCATCAATTGCAGCATGTCGAGCGCCAAAGCGGAGGGCGTCGCCTCTCCACTCTCGTGGCGATAGGCCGACCTCAGGGAAGACCGCGTGACGCGCGCCGCCTCTTCGATTGTAAGTCCGGCTTTTTCGCGCAGCCGCGCATATTCGGTTCTTCCGGAGAGTGCAGTATCCATGCGATTCGCGTCCTGTGTAATATTTTGACAGGGTGGCACGTTTCGAACCGGCAAACAAATACCTTGTTCATATTACGTTCGCATACGGGCGGAATTCACACATTTTAAAACCGCGCCGGTTTTTGCTCCAGCATGTCCCGAATTTTCCTGTCGACAAATAAAATACTTTATGTATTTTTAAGCGCAGAACTCCGGAGCGAATGGCCGTGGCTGTTTTAGGGCCTGTCATTCCTCCCCTCTCGAACCGATGGAGAAGCTGATGTCCGCCTCGATCTTTACCGGCTGCATTCCGGCCCTGATGACGCCTGCCACGCCCGACCGGAGGCCGGATTTCGGGGCGCTGGCGAGGAAGGGTCGCGAGCTGGTCGATGCGGGCATGTCCGCCGTCGTCTATTGCGGCTCGATGGGCGACTGGCCGCTGCTTGCCGATGCCGACCGGATGGAAGGGGTCGAGCGGCTGGTCAACGCCGGGCTGAAGGTGATCGTCGGCACCGGTGCGGTCAATACCGCCACCGCCGTTGCCCATGCCGCCCATGCCCGGGAGGTCGGCGCCCATGGCCTGATGGTGATCCCCCGGGTCCTGTCGCGCGGCTCGTCGATGGCCGCCCAGCGGGCGCATTTCAAGGCGATCCTCTCGGCGGCCCCCGATCTTCCGGCGGTCATCTACAACAGCCCCTATTATGGCTTTGCCACCCGTGCCGAGCTGTTCTTCGAGCTGCGCCGCGCTCATCCCAATCTCGTCGGCTTCAAGGAATTCGGCGGCGCGCAGGATCTGCGCTATGCCGCCGAGCACATCACCAGCGGCGATCCGGAGGTGACGCTGATGGTCGGCGTCGACACTGCGGTGTTCCATGGCTTTGTCAATTGCGGTGCGGCGGGGGCGATCACCGGCATCGGCAATGTGCTGCCGCGCGAGGTGCTGCATCTGGTGGCGCTCTGCGAGGCGGCGGCGTCCGGCGATGCGCAGGCCCGCAGCCGGGCGCTGGAGCTGGAACAGGCGCTCGGCGTCCTCTCCTCCTTCGATGAGGGGGCCGATCTCGTGCTCTATTACAAATATCTGATGGTCCTGACCGGCAATCCGGAATATGAACTGCATTTCTACGAGAGCGACCGGCTCTCCGACAGCCAGCGCGGCTATGTCGAGGCGCAATACAGGCTGTTCCGCAACTGGTATGACTCATGGTCGACGGGACCGGGTGCCATCGCCGGCCACAAGGCCTGAACGGGGCCAGTTTGAACGGGGCCCGGCCGGAAGCAACAGGGGTGAGCGCGATGCGAGGGGCAGATGTCACCATAGTCGGGGCGGGCGTCATCGGCCTTTCGGCGGCGCTCGCCGCCCAGGCGCGCGGGCTTTCCGTCCGGGTGATCGACCGCGAAGGCCCGGCGTCCGGCGCGTCGGCCGGCAATGCCGCCGCCTTTGCCTTTACCGACATCTTTCCGCTCGCCTCGCCGCGCATCCTGCGCCAGGCGCCGAAATGGCTGATCGATCCGCTCGGGCCGCTCACCATATCGCCGCGCTATGCGCTGACGGTCCTGCCCTGGATGTGGCGGTTCTGGAAGGCAAGCTTTGCCGATCAGGTGGCCCGCTCCACCCTTGCCCAGACGGCGCTGATGGCGCAGGCGCGCACCGCGCTCGAGACCCTGCTTGCCCGCGAAAACCTCACCTCCATGCTGGCGCGGCGCGGCCAGCTGCAGCTCTACGAGGGCGAGGCGGAATTTCGAAGCGCGCTTCCCGGATGGCAGACACGGCAGGAACTCGGCATCCCCTTCGAGCATCTGAAGGGCGAGGCCATCGCCGCCATGCAGCCGGGCCTGTCGGAACGCTTTACCCACGCCACCTTTACCCCCGGCTGGTGGTCGATTTCCGATCCGCTCGACTATACGCTGGCGCTTGCCGAAAAGGTCCGCGCCCGGGGCGGCAAAATCCTGAAGGCCGAGGCCACGGCCCTGACGGCGACCGGTGTCGAGACCTCCGCCGGGCATTTTGCCGGCAACGTGGTGGTGGCGGCGGGCGCCTTCTCGCACCGGCTGATGAAAACCGCAGGCCTTGCGGTGCCGCTCGAGACCGAGCGTGGCTATAACACCACCCTTGCGCCGGATGCCTTCGACCTCAAACTGCATCTCACCTTCGGCGGCCATGGCTTCGTGGTGTCCAGGCTTGCCCATGGCATCCGGGTCGGCGGCGCGGTGGAATTTGCAGGCCTCGAGCTTCCCCCGAATTTCAGCCGCGCCGATGCCATGCTGAAAAAGGCCTGCCGGTTCCTGCCGGGCCTGAAGACGCAGGGCGGGCGGCAATGGATGGGCTTTCGCCCGTCGCTGCCGGATTCCCTGCCCGCCATCGGCCGCCTGCCCGGCTCCCCCCACGTCATCGCCGCCTTCGGCCACGGCCACCTCGGCCTCACCCAGTCCGCAGGCACCGGCGAGATCGTCGCCGACCTCCTGACCGGCACCGCCCCGGCAATGGACCTGCTGCCCTTTTCGCCGGAGCGGTTTGGGTAGGGGGCGTCCGACGCCTTTACCGAGCTGCTTGCTGTAGTGAAACCGGCACTGGATGATTTCGGGTTGCGCGATCAGGCCCCGCCTGCAAGCTGCGCGATGCTGTCGCGCAACCGTCCGGCATTTGCTGGCGTTGAGCGAAGGTGCAGGGTTTCCTGCAGGCTCTCATACTCGCCCTGCGCCATCACAACCAGCGCCCCCGATCCCTGCCGGGTGACGAGCAGAGGTGCGCGGGAGGCAATCACCCGGTCGAAGTGCGCGCCAGATTTTGTCTCAACTCGGCCAAGCTGACATGGGCCATGGCGATGCTCCTTTTTGCGACATGCGCAAGATGGGTACAGGTCCCGGATGAACGTCAAGCAGGTGGATTCTCCTCGCCCTGCCCGTCCGCCCCCTCACACATTGCTCAACAGCAGGCTGGTTTCGCTGTTGGCGATGCCGTCGATCATCCTGACCTCGCGCAGTACCCGGTCGAAATCCGCAAGGCTGGCGGCGCGGATCGAGGCGATCAGGTCCCAGTTGCCGTTGGTGGTGTGGAGCGAGGAGATTTCCGGCAGGCCGCGCAGGCGGCGGATGACCTGCGGGGTGGATTTGCCGACCACCTCGATCATCATCACCGCATGGATGGTCTGTTCCTCGTAATCTTCCCGGACCCGCACGGTAAAGCCGAGCAGCGTGCCGCTGTCGATCAGCCGGTCGAGCCGGTTCTGCACCGTGCCGCGCGCCACGCCCAGCACCGCCGACATCTTCGACAGCGACGCCCGTCCATCGACGCGCAAATGGGCGATGATCCGCCGGTCGAGATCGTCGGGCACATGCCGCGCGGTGTCCATGTCATCCGTCCTTCTGTCCGTTCCGTCAATCCTGTTGAACAAATTGCCCAACAGGCTGACTGAAATAGCATGGATTTGCCATATCGGCCAAGCCTTGTTCTTGCTAGTCTATGCGGCAGGGATTGTTTTCAGGGAGGAAATTCATGTCGCAACTGCCGTCGGAAAAGGCGCTCGTTCCCTTCGTGAGCGTCGACAACATGATGAAGCTGGTCCACCGGATCGGCATCGAGACGGTGCTTTGCGAGCTGACGGATGTGATCGAGGCGGATTTCCGCCGCTGGGAACAGTTCGACAAGACCCCGCGCGTCGCCTCCCATTCGAAGGAAGGGGTGATCGAACTGATGCCGACGTCCGACGGCGAGATCTACAGCTTCAAATATGTGAACGGCCATCCGAAGAATGCCGGGCGCGGCATGCAGACCGTCACCGCCTTCGGACTGCTGGCGGAAGTCTCGAGCGGCTATCCGGTGCTGCTCACCGAAATGACCATGCTGACGGCGCTGCGCACGGCGGCCACCTCCGCCATGGCCGCCCGCCATCTCGCCCCGAAGGGGGTAACCACCATGGCGCTGATCGGCAATGGCGCGCAGGCCGAATTCCAGGCGCTGGCAATGAAGGCGGTCGTGGGCATCCGCAATGTCAGGCTTTACGACATCGACCCCGCGGCAACCGCCAAGGCCATGCGCAATCTTGAAGGGTCCGGCCTGACGGTCACCGCCTGCACCTCGGGCCAGTCGGCCATCGAAGGGGCCGGCATCATCACCACCTGCACCGCCGACAAGCAATATGCGACCATTCTCACCGACAACATGGTCGGCGCCGGCGTGCATATCAATGCCATCGGCGGCGACTGCCCGGGCAAGACCGAGCTGCACCGCGACATCCTCTCCCGCGCCACCACCTTCGTCGAATATCCGCCGCAGACCCGGGTCGAGGGCGAGATCCAGCAGATGCCGGCCGATTACCCCGTCACCGAACTGTGGCGGGTGATCACCGGCGCGGCCCAGGGTCGCCGCGAGGCACGCGACATCACGCTGTTTGACAGCGTCGGCTTTGCCATCGAGGATTTCTCCGCATTGCGCTATGTCCGCGACCGCCTGAAGGGCACCGGCCTCTATCAGGACCTCGACATCATCGCCGATCCCGACGAACCCCGCGACCTCTACGGCATGCTCTTGCGGGCAAGAGTTCTGTCAGGTTCATACTGAACCAGGCAGCCTCTAGAGTTTGTCAGGCTCATATTGAACCAGCCAGACTCTGGCTCCCCTTGTTGTCGTTTGTCTTTTCGGGAAAACCGGATTCCACTTTTCCCTGACAAACTCCAGGGACTGATACCGGAAGAACCTTCCCCCTTCACAGTCCCAGTGCACAGCCATCCTTGCGCGGTTCGGAAGCGCCGGTCAGGGTGCCGTTTTCCCAGTCGATGCGGATGGCCTGGGCACCGCCGATCGGGTCTTCCGCCGCCACCAGCGTGAAGCCGCGGCGGGTGAGTTCGGCGGCCACCTCCGGGGCGAGTGTCGCCTCCGCCTCGACGCAGGTGCCTCCGGGCACCGGCATGACGCGCGGCAGGTTGATCGCCTCCTGCAGGTCCATGCCGTAATCCACCACTTTGGAAATCAGATGGGCATGGCCCATCGCCTGGTAGTAGCCGCCCATCACCCCGAAGGGCATCACGGCGCGACCGTCCCTGACCAGCATGCCGGGAATGATGGTGTGCAGCGGCCGCTTGTTCGGCGCAATCACGTTCGGATGGCCCTTCTGCAGCGAAAAGCTCTGGCCGCGATTGTGCAGCGTGATGCCATAGCGCGGCGTCACCAGCCCGCTGCCAAAGCTGTCGAAGATCGAATTGATGAAGCTCACCGCATTGCGGTCCCGGTCGACGACCGAGATATAGACCGTGTCGCGGTGGAGCGGCATGGCGAAATCCGGCAGGTCCGTCAGCGCCCGGCCAAGGTCGATCATCCCGGCCAGCCGGTCGGCGGTGGCGTCGGAAAGCAGCTCGTCGACCGGCACTTCAGCATGGTCGGGATCGGCAAGCCATGCGGCGCGTGCCGCATAGGCAAGCCGCGTCGCCTCGATTTCGACATGCAGCCGGTCGGCCGATTGCGGATCGCCCTTCGCTTCGAAGCGCTTCAGGATATTGAGGATCATCAGCGCGATCATCCCCTGGCCGTTCGGCGGACATTCGACCACGGTATGGCCGCGAAAGGTGGTGGTGACGGGGGTCACATAGGCCCCTTCCGCCGCCGCGAAATCCTCAAGCCGGTGCGGGCCGCCCGCCGCCTGCAGCCGCTCCACCATGTCGCGGGCGAGGTCGCCGCGATAGAAGGCATCCCGCCCCTCCGCCGCAATCTTGCGCAGGGCCTCGCCCAGCTCCGGCTGCCGGTGCACGGTGCCGATGGCAGGGGCCCGCCCGTCCTTCAGGAAAATCCGGCTGGCATCGGGATCGCGGCACAAAAGCGCCTCTTCCAGCGCCCAGTCGCGGTGGACGCGCGGCGAAATCGCATAGCCTTCCCCGGCAAGGCGGATCGCAGGGGCGAGGATTTCGGCAAGGTCCATCCGGCCATGATCGGCATGAAGCCGGGTCCAGGCATCGATGGCACCGGGTATGGTGACCGAACCCGGTGAATGGCGCGGCACTTCGGCAAGGCCGCGTTCGGCAAACCAGTCTTCTGTCAGGCCCGCCGGCGTGCGTCCCGAGCCATTATAGGCGGCGATATCGGGCGAACCCTGCCGCGACACCAGCGCGAAACAGTCGCCGCCGATCCCCGTCGAGCCCGGTTCCACCACGCATTGCACGGCGGAAGCGGCAATCGCCGCATCCATCGCATTGCCGCCCGCCGCAAGCACCTGGATGGCGGCAAGGGTTGCCGAGGGATGCGAGGTTGCCGCCATCGCCTCGCGCGCAACCACCACCGACCGTGTCGGCCTCTCGAAATCCCGCATCGTCACCCCTCCGTCACCCGCTGCTGTCAGCCCGCTATCTCCAGCCCACTATCTCCAGCCCGTGGCCCGGATGCAACCGGCGGATACGCGCCCGGATGGCCGGATTGCGGCAGGGCGTGAGCAATGGGGCGTTGCCCGGAAGACTGCGGATCAGGAAACCGCAAGACCGGAAAACAGCTGGGACACCAGTTCCGACAGGTCGCTGTCGCTGTGGCGGGAGGAGAGTTCGAAGGCGCGGTCGGCGTCGCCCGCCATCAGCGCGTCGAACAGCGGGCGATGATGGCGGATGGAATCGGTGAGGTCGTGGTGGAGATATTCCGTCATCGACATGAACAGCCGCGACTGGGCCTCAAGGCTCAGATAGATGGCTTCCAGCCGCCTGTGGCCGCAGATGGCAAAGACATTCTTGTGGAACTCGAAATCGAGATCCAGCAGGCGCTTGCGCCGACCGGCTTCGGCAGCGGCCACCATCTGGTCGAAGACCAGTTGCAACCGGCGGCGGCCGTCGTCGGTCATCCGCTCGGCGGCGGCACGCGCCGCATAGGATTCCAGCAGGTTGCGCAGGGTCGAGATCTCGACGATATCCTCGCGCCCGAGCGAGACCACCGTGGTGCCGCGCCGGGGCTGGGAGACCACCAGTCCCTCCCCCTGCAACAGCCTGAGCGCGGCGCGCATGGTGCCCTGCGACACACCCCAGCGCTCGGCAAGGCCGAGTTCGGTCAGCCTTTCACCCTGGGCAAATTCGCCGGACAGGATCAGGGCGCGGATCTGCGAGGCCACATCTGCATCCAGCCCCCGACGCCCGAGCGAGGTGCCGGAGGGGGATATCTTGCGCGTTTGCCTGGGTGCCATGCGGATCTTCTTACCTTGTCTTTGCGGACGATCCTAGCCGCAGGTCTTGAGCCGGTCAACGAAGCCCCGGACCTTACCGACCGAAATCCCCGTCCAGTCCGCCCGGATGGCCGCAGCCGGTCGTGAGAGGACGCGCGGGCCCGGACAAAAAAACGGGGGCCGGCGTCCTCGTGACACGCCGGCCCCCACCGCCGATTTCAGTCCGTGTCAGGCAAACCAGCCCTTTTCCGCCAGACGCAGGTCGCCCATGTCGAAGCGCGGATGCGGGGTGATGCCCTTTACCTTCGGCGAATAACCGTCGAGGAAGTCGGAAATCGCAAAGCAGATCATGCCGCCGTCGTCGGAAATCATTTCCTGGGCTGCATAATAGAGCTCCTTGCGCTTGTCCTGGTCGAGTTCGACGCGTGCCTGAACCAGCAGCTTGTCGAATTCGGGACGACGCCAGTCGGAATCGTTCCAGTCCGAGCCGGAGCTGTAGACCTGGGTGAGCGACGCATCGGTCGACATCCGGCGGTTCCAGTAAACCGCGCAGAAGGGGACCTTGAGCCAGACATTGTCCCAGTAGCCGTCGCCGGAGACCTTGGTGACCGTCAGGTCGACGCCCGCCTTCTTCAGCGATTCCTGGTAGATGGAAGCGCAGTCGACCGCCGAGCTCCACGCCCCTTCCGAGGTCTGCAACTCGATCTTGGTGCCTGCACCGAGACCGGCCTTCTTGAAGTGGAAGGCGGCCTTGTCCGGGTCATAGGCGCGCTGCGGCATCTTGGAATTGTAGAAGGGATCGGCAGCGTCGATGGTGTGGTCGTTGCCGGGCGTTGCATAGCCATTATAGACCGACTTGATGATCTGTTCGCGGTCGATGCCGTATTTCAGGGCGGTGCGCAGGTCCTTGTTGGTGAAGGGATCTGCGGTGACATGCGCGACGAAGCAATAGCGCAGGCCGGTGCCCTTGGTGCGCACGATGGCCACATTCGGGTCCTGCATCAGCAGGTCAACGGTGCGGGCATCGAGGCGGTTGACGGCATGCACTTCACCCGACTGCAGGGCTGCGGTACGGGCGGCGGCATCCTGGATGTAGCGGATTTCGACCGTGTCGAAATTGCCGCGGTTCGGCTTCCAGTAGTCGCCACGGTTCTTGAAGACGATGCGCACGCCGGGTTCGAAGCTTTCGATGGTGTAGGCACCGGTGCCGACCGGCTTGGCCCAGTCCTTGAAATCCTTCGGCACGACGACGAGGTGGTAGTCGGAAAGCACGACGGGGAAGTCGGCATTGCCTTCCTTCAGCGTGAAGGCGATCTGGGTGGACGACAGCGCCTTCATGTCGGTGATCGGAGCCAGCACGCCCTTGGCCGGCGACTTGGTGTCGGCGGTGCGGTGCAGGTTGATCGAATAGAGGATGTCGTCGGCGTCGAGTTCCTTGCCACTGGAGAACTTGATGCCCTTGCGGACGTTGAACACCCATTCGGCGGCACCGGGCTTGGCTTCCCAGCTTTCGAGCAGCTCGCCATGCGGCTTGCCCGCCTCGTCGAATTCGATCAGGCCGTTCATGCAGGCAAGCGAAGCGGCAATCATCACCGAATCCGCATAGGTGCGCGGATCATAGCTGTCGGAAGCCGAGCCGCCTTCCATGCCGACGACAAGCGCGCCGCCCTTTTTGGCATCCTCGGCCTTTGCCACTCTGGCAAACATCGAGCTGGCCACCGGCACGGCAATGCCGAGCGCCATGGCGAGCTGGACAAATTCACGCCGATTCATCTGGCCGCTGGCAGCAAGCCGTTCGGCATTCTTCAGGGTCTCCTGGAAATCTGACATTCAACTGTTCTCCTCATTCGGTTGATTGCAGACCGGCGGAAAATTGTGACTGTCGAAACCGGGACCTGGTCTTGCCCTGCCCCATTCAGTTCAACGTCAAAAGAGATCCCCCGGCTGTCGGCTTTGTCGTCTTCACAGTGGTGACTGGTGGAATGCCTGACCTGTCCGGTGCCCCTCCCGAAGCCCCTGGACAGGATTGAACAGGCCAATTCCCGTGGCTCCAGTTCCCGCTGATACACAGACTTCCACAGGGGGGCGATGACGTCAATAATTATTGATAATTATTTATGGGAATCGTACAAGATATTGAAAAGATATGTTATTTAATGAACCAGACTAGATTTTGACGCTTTAGTACAGCGGGACACAGCACGCCGCCGCCCGTTTGGGCGGGAGCAATGCAACGAGGTCCCGTTGGCGCGATGGACGGTAGCCCTGCGGGCCCGTCCCGTCTCCCGCCGCCCTGGAGTCTGTCAGGTTCATATTGATCCAGACAGACTCTAATTCCCTTTGTTCTCGTTTGAGCGGGAAAACCGGATTCGAAACACAAAACGTCGTTTGCGTGTTTTCCCTGACAAACTGTAAAAGAGGCGTGCCGCAACCACCAGATAGCGACAGCCAAACTTGCTTGACTGCACTAGAGTCTGTCAGGTTCTTATTGAACCAGACAGACTCTAGTGCCCTTTGTTTTCGTTTGTCTTTTCGGGAAAACCGGATTCCACTTTTCCCTGACAAACTCTAGACTTTCATCCGCGCGCTGGTCGGATCATACATCGGCCGCAGGCTGGCGCGAGCGGAGAAGCGTTTCAGACCGATCTCGATCTCCCATTCGCCGGAGGCCACATAGTCCGGTGTCACGCCGCCTTCTTCCACGACATAGCCGAGCGCGATGGCCGAGCCGAGATGGTGGCCGTAGTTCGCCGAACTCGTGGTGCCCACCAGCTTGCCGTTCCGGTAGATCGGCTCGTTGTGATAGAGGATCGGATCAGGATCGTTGAGGGCGAACTGCACCAGCCGCTTCTTCAGCACCGGTTCGGCGCGCTGCTTCAGCAGGGCCTCGCGGCCAAGGAAGGGCACGGCCTTGTCATAGGCAACCGCAAAGGCCAGGCCCGCCTCGATGGGCGTGTCTTCCTCGGTGATGTCATGGCCCCAGTGGCGATAGGCCTTCTCGATGCGCAGCGCGTCCATCGCATGCATGCCGCAGAGCTTCAGCCCGTGCGGGCCGCCTGCCGCCATCAGCGTGTCGAACAGGGCGATGGCAAACTCGGCGGGCACATAGAGTTCCCAGCCCAGTTCGCCCATGTAGCTGATGCGGGTTGCCCGGGCCTCGACCGAGCCGATGGTGACCACCTTCGACGCGCCGAAGGGGAAGCCGGCATTGGTGAAATCGTCGGCGCTGACCGACTGCATCAGGGCGCGGGCATTCGGGCCCATGACGCCGAGAATGGCAATCGCGCTGGTGACATCCTCGATGCCAACAGTCAGGCCTGCAGGGATATGGCGCTTCAGCCAGGACATGTCGCGCACTGCCGTCGCCGCTGCCGTCATGATCAGGAAGCGCTCGCGGCCAAGCCGGGTGATGGTCAGGTCGGCCTCGATGCCGCCCCGCTCGTTCAGCCACTGGGTATAGACCGACTTGCCATCCGGCACCGCCATGTCGGCAGCGGAGACATATTGCAGGGCTGCTTCCGCATCCTTGCCGGTGACGAGGAACTTCGCCATCGTCGACTGGTCGTAAAGGCCGACCGCCGTGCGGGTGGCATGCACTTCGGCAGCCGCGTTTTCAAACCAGTTCTGGCGGCCGAAGCTGTACTGGTATTTCGGCTCCTGGCCGGGATTGGCAAACCAGTTCGGCCGTTCCCAGCCCGCCAGTTCTCCAAAGCAGGCACCATGCTCCTTCAGCCGCGCATAAAGCGGGGTGTGGCGGATGTTGCGGGCGGTCTCGAACTGGCGATAGGGCCAGTGCATCGCATAGGTCAGGCCGAGCGCCTCGGACACGCGGGTGACCAGGTAGGACTTGCGGTTCTGGTGCGGCTGCATGCGGCGCAGGTCCACATCCCAGAGGTCGAGCGGCGGATGACCCTCGACGATCCAGTGGGCGAGCGCCATGCCGGCACCGCCTGCCGACTGGATGCCGATCGAGTTGAACCCGGCGGCGACCCAGTAGTTTTCCACATCCGGAGCCGGACCCAGCAGGTAGCGCTGGTCGGGGGTGAAGCTCTCGGGGCCGTTAAAGAACTTGCGGATACCTGTCTCGGCAAGGATCGGCACGCGGTGCATCGCGCCCTCGATGACCGGCTGGAAGTGTTCGAAATCCTCCGGCAGTTCGTCGAAGCAGAAATCTTCCGGAATGCCGTCCATGCCCCACGGCTTGGCCTTGGTTTCAAAGCCGCCGAACAGGATCTTGCCGGTATCTTCCTTGAAATAGGCCCCCGCATCCATGTTGCGCAGCACCGGCAGGTTCTTGGGCAGGTCCATCGCCTCGGTGACGAGGTAATAGTGCTCGGCAGCATGCAGCGGCACGTCGACGCCGGCCCAGCGGCCGACTTCATGCGCCCACATGCCCGCACAGTTGATGACGATCTCGGTCTTGACATTGCCTTCGCTGGTGGTGACGCCAACCGGGCGGCCGCCCTTCATCTCGATGCCGGTCACCTTGCAGTGTTCAAGGATCGTCGCGCCGCCCATCCGGGCCCCCTTGGCCAGCGCCATGGTGGTGTCGGCGGGGTTGACCTGGCCGTCCTGCGGGAAGAACACCGCGCCGGTGAGGTCATCGACCCGCATCAGCGGCCAGAGTTCCTGCGCCCGGTCGAGCGAGATTTCCTCGACCTCGACGCCGAAGGCGCGGGCCATCGAGGCACCCCGGCGGATTTCTTCCCAGCGCTCGGGATTGGCGGCAATCGAGATCGAGCCATTCTGCTTGAGGCCGGTTGCCTGCCCGGTTTCCGCTTCGAGCCGCGTGTAGAGATCGAGGCTGTACTGGGCAAGCTGGGTGAGGTTCTTGGTATAGAGCATGCCGCGCACCAGGCCGGCGGCATGCCAGGTGGTGCCCGAGGTCAGCTGCTTGCGCTCGAGCAACAGCACGTTCTTCTTGCCGAGCTTGGTCAGGTGATAGGCGACGGAGCAGCCGATGATGCCGCCCCCGATAATGACAATTTCAGCTTCGGCTGGAAGTCTGCTCATGAATTTTGCCTCTGTGTCGTCGCGGGGCAAAAGGCCGGGTCGGGCCCTCTGCCGGAAAGGGTTCAAGCTTGTGTCGGGAGGACGCCTGGGCACCCTCCCCCACGTTCATCAGCGCGATCAGGCGCGCGGGCGGGCATTTTCCGGGTCGAAGACCGGCTCGGCAAGCACCGTTGCCCCATGCCTCTGGCCGAGGATCTCAAGCTCCAGCGCCGTGCCGGGGGCCGCAAGATCCGGGGTGACATAGGCAAAGGCCAGCGCCTTCTGCGTGGCATGGCCATAGCCGCCCGAGGTCGCAACCCCGACGCAGCGTCCGCCGGCCATAACGGGTTCGCCGCCGCGCACGTCGCTGTCGGTGGCCGCCACCTCGAGATAGACGAGCCTGGTGGCAATTCCGGCCTCGCGCACCGCGAGGGTGGCGTCGCGGCCGCGGAAATCGCCCTTGTCGAAGGCGGTAAAGCGTTCCATGTCGGCTTCGATCAGGGTGATCTCGTTGGTGAGTTCAGCCCCCCAGCCGCGATAGCCCTTTTCCATGCGCAGGCTGTTGATCGCGTAGAGGCCGAAATCGGCAATGCCGAAGGGCTTCCCGGCCTCGACCAGCCGGTCATAGAGTTCGGCCATGCCGTCCACCGGCACATGCAGTTCCCAGCCGAGTTCGCCGACATAGTTGACCCTGAGTGCCCGGAGCGCGATGCCGCAGACCTCGATTTCCTGCGCCGTCAGCCAGCGGAAATCCGCATTGGCAAGGCTTGCGGGCGTCAGGCCCTGAAGCACGTCGCGCGCCTTCGGTCCGGCGAGCACCAGCACGCCGCGCTCGTCGGTGACATCGCGCACCGTCACCTGTTCGCCATCGCGGATCAGCGAGGTCAGGAAATCGAAATCGCGGTTTTCGGCGCTGATCGAGGACAGCAGGTAGTAGCGGTCATCGGCAAGCCGGGTGACGGTGAATTCGGTCTCGATCCGCCCGCCTTCGCTGAGCAGATGGGTGAGCGCGATGCCGCCATTCTTGCGCGGCAGCTTGTTGGCCAGCAGCCGGTCGAGACAGGTCCCGGCATCCGGGCCGGTGACGTCGAACTTGGCAAAGCTGGTGAGATCGGCAATGCCGACCCGCTCGCGCACCGCACGGCATTCGGCAGCGACAATCGGGAAGGCGTTGTTGCGGCGGAAGCCGGGCACTTCGGCCTCGCCTTCCGGCGCGAAGAATTTCGGCCGCTCATAGCCGCCGCCCTCGGTATAGACGCAGCCCTTGGCCAGCAGCCGGTCATAGACCGGCGAGCGGCGGACGGGACGTCCCGCCGGACGCTCTTCCCCCGGCAGATGGGTGGCGAACATGTGGTGGTAGTCCTCGAAGGACTTGGCACGGGTATAGGTCTGGTCGGCATAGCGGCCAAAGCGGCGGGGATCGAAATCCTTCATGTTGATTTCGCTGTCGCCCTCGACCATCCACTGGGCGAGGTACTTGCCGCAGCCCGCCCCTTGCGCGATGCCGATCGACGAGCCGCAGCACATCCAGAAATTCTTCAGCCCCGCGACCGGCCCGAGCAGCGGATTGCCGTCGGGGGTGTGCGGGATCGCACCGTTGATGATCCGCTTGATGCCTGCCTCGGCAAAGATCGGCATGCGTTCCATGGCGCGTTCCAGCCAGGGGCCGATGCGGTCGAGGTCGCCGGAGAACAGTTCGTTGCTCGACCCCCATTCCGGGAAACCGCCGCGCTCGTCCCAGGCCTCGCGGGCATTGGCATGTTCGTAGATGCCGATCAGGCCGGATTTCTGCTCCTGCCGGTAATAGCCGGCAGTATAGGGATCGCGCATCACGGGGATTTCGATGTCGCGGTCGCGGAATTCCTGGATCGCCTCGGTCACCAGATACTGGTGTTCCATATTGGTGATCGGCACGTCGAGGCCGACCCATTTGCCGACTTCACGGGCATAGCAGCCGGCCGCATTGACCACGTGTTCGGCGATGAAATCGCCCTGGTCGGTCTTGACCAGCCATTCGCCGCTTTCGAGCTGCGAAATGCCGGTGGCGCAGGTGTTGCGCATGATCTGGCCGCCCAGGTTGCGGGCCGCAATCGCCATGGCGTTGCAGGCCCCTGCCGGGTCGACATGGCCGTCATCCATCGTATAGGCCCCGGCGAGAACCCCGGTCGTATCCACAAAGGGATTGATCCGGCGGATTTCTTCCGGACCGATGACCTCCATGCGGAAGCCGATGTTGCGGGAAAAGCCCAGCACGTAGTTGAACCAGTCGACCTCTTCCGGCGTGGTCGCCAGACGGATGCCGCCGCAGCCGTGCCAGCTGACATACTGTCCGGTCATGGCCTCCAGCTTCGGATAGAGCTCGACGCCGTAATGATGGATCTTGGCAATGTTGTAATTGCCCTGGAAGCTCGCGCATTGCCCGGCGGCATGCCATGTGGAGCCCGAGGTCAGCTCGCCCTTTTCCAGAAGCAGCACTTCTTTCCAGCCGAGTTCGGCCAGACCGTAGAGAAGCCCGACCCCCATCATGCCGCCGCCGACGATTACCACCCTTTTGTGCTGAGCCATCCAGCCCTCCCGAAAGCCTTGCAAACACTCAAATTCCGGCGGGATCCGAAGGCCCCGCCGGCTGGTCACTGATACCTGTCGCTCAGACCGGGCGCGCCATCAGCCAGGTCGGAACCTGTTCGCGCGACAGTACGTCGGCAACCGTCTCGCGGCGGCGCACGACCGAGGCGCGGCCATCGCGCACCATGACGGTGGCCGAGCGCGGAATCACGTTCGACTGGCAGGCGAAGGATTCGTTGTAGGCACCCATGTCGAGGAAGGCGAGGGTATCGCCGATCTTCAGCGGCGGCAGGGCGCGGGCCTTGGCAAGAATGTCGGCGGCGTTGCAGGTCTGGCCGCAGACATCGACCACTTCGCTGCCCTGGCGGCCGACGTCATTGGCGACAACCACGTGATGGACCGAGCAGCGCGGATCGAAGGGATCGCGCATTTCGTTGGAATTGCCGTCGACATAGACCCAGGTCTTGTTGGCAAGCGTGCGGTCTTCCTTGCGGGCATTGACGCCGACGATCCAGAGACCTGCGGCTTCCCAGCAGTAACGGCCGGGTTCGAGCATCAGGATCGGCACGGCAACGCCGTGGGCGGCGCATTTGTCGGTGATCGCCTTGCTGATCACCCGGCCATATTCCTCGACCGAGGGAGGCGCATCGGCACCGTAGCGCTCGGAGACGAAGCCGCCGCCGATGTTGAGATATGCAGGCGCCCAGCCGGTCTGTTTCTGGATATCGCCGATGTAATCGACCAGTTCCTCGGTTTCCTCGCGGTAGAAGCCGGCGCGGCGCGGAATGCCGCCGTGGTAATGCATGCCCTCGAGCAGGACATTGTCCATCGTCTGGGCCAGGCGGACCGCCTCGACATAGCTGACCGGCTCCAGGCCGAACTTGAAGGTACGCTCCCAGTAGGACGGGCTGATGCCTTCGGGATAGCGGGCGTCGATATAGTTGACTTCGGCCAGCGCCTTCAGCGGCAGGCGGATGCGCAGCGAAACGCGGGCCTTCTTGCCCAGCGCATCGGCGACTTCGCCGACCAGCTTCAGTTCGTCGGCATTGTCGACCTGGTTCATGACGCCGAGATCGATGGCAGCCTCGATGGTTTCGCGCGACTTGTTGGCACCGTTCATGACGATCTTGCGCGGGTCGGAGCCTGCCATCATCGCCACGGTCAGTTCGCCGACGCCGAAGGCATCGCCGCCGCCGCCTTCATCGACAACCACCCGGCGCGCCGCCAGGCCCCAGTTGCCCTTCATCCCGGCGCAGACGATCACTTCCTTCGGATAGACATCCTGGAAGGCGCGGTGAATGCGGCGGAAATTCTGGCGAATGGTGTTTTCCGACAGCACGAACAGCGGCGTGCCGAATTCCTTTGCCAGTTCGGTGACTTTGATGCCCTCGACCTCAAGCTGGCCCTCGGCATTCGATTTCAGGTATTTTCCAAATTCGGTCATTGACCCCTCCTCCGTGGGTAATCCCAGGCATTTCCTTTGACACCAGGACGACCGGGACACATGGCAGCTCTTGCCGCCCAT
The DNA here is from genome assembly GCF_963457605.1 of uncultured Gellertiella sp. Lineage (GTDB taxonomy): Bacteria > Pseudomonadota > Alphaproteobacteria > Rhizobiales > Rhizobiaceae > Gellertiella. The sequence continues at coordinate 115,758 of NZ_OY735138.1, read as the reverse complement.
CCGCAGGCTCGTCTTCACCCTGAAAACTGATCGATCCCGCATGCCCAGTCAATATATAATTATCGATTATTGATAATTTAAAGCATGTCATTGATATCGTTATTTTTGCAGGTTTACAAAAAGCTGCAATCTTGGGTGTTCGAACCGGCTTGCCCGCCGCGCCGGTGCCCGCCTGCCTTTGGCTACAGATCGGAGCCAGACAGGGCGCAGGTGAAGTGGCCTGCTTGAAATGGAATGGCACCGATGCCAGGGGAACCGGGTGGACGCATTATCCGGTGATGTTGCGGACGAGGAAGGCATCATCCCGGGCGGCGGAGTGTCGAGCGAGGGTGACGGACAGCTTGCCCTTTCCGCGCCGGATGCGGTTTTCGGATCTCATGATCGTTTCTTCAGAAGGCGCTTTCCCTGCCTAGGCCAAGCTTGCGGAACACGATCACCGCCGGGCAGAAACCGGTGAACGCGGACTGCAAGAGGTTGATGCCGGCAAAGGCAGTCAGCCAGACAAAGTCCGGATGGACGAAACGGGCGAGCAGCAGTGAGACCAGCACGACACAACCGGCAAAGGCAAGAACAGCACGATCAATGGACACGGGATTTTCCTATTTGCATTCATGGATACGTATAGTCGTATATATTTTCCGCAGTCATTCAACCACCCACCGCATGGCAAATGCAGGAAAAAAAGGACCGGCACGCAGGAAGCTCGGCCTTCGGCCTCGACCAGACTGCAGGCCCGGGGCCTTGCCTTGTCAATTCACCGTGCGGGGCGGTTCGGCTTCGGACTGGTGCCGGGTCTGGGCGAGGAGTTTTTCGCTGACCTCCCTTGCGAGTTTTTCCTCCTGGCCGAAGGGGGAGATGACGTCGATGATGCGCAGCAGGTCGCCGCAGGTCCATTCGTGTTCCTGCATGCGGAAGTTCATCGGGCTTTCCATGCGTTTGGCGACCTGGGCGTTGAGTTTTGCCCAGCTGACGAAGGCGACCATGGTGCCGTCCTTGTCGACCATGAACTGGCACTGGCCGAGCATCAGCGGCGGCAGGATGCGCCAGGTGAGGTCGGAGATGAACAGGGTGCGGTAGCGTGAGGCCCGCATTGCCAGTTTCACCACATCGAGCAACTGCTTGTCGATCTGCTGGGTGCGGGCCTGTTTGGCGCTGTTGTGGAGTGCGGTGTTCAGCTGGCCGTCATTGGTCATCTGCTCGCGGATGGCGGCGAGTTCCTCCGGGCTGGCACCGGGAAAAGCCTCGGTGACGAAGGCCTGATCCTCGAACATCGCCTTGATTTCGGCGATGACAACCGTGCTGTCGCCGAGGCGCATCTGTTCCTGGAAAGCCGGATCCATCATCCGTGCCCCCAGCCGCTGCATGACGAGCCGGTTGAGATGGGCCTGGTCGGCCATTGTGTTCAGCGCCTGGGCGGGGTTGATGTCACTGGTCATGGTGCGGTTCTCCTCCTGTGTCTGTATCTGTCAGTGTGTCTGGGTGGGCGCGAGGCCCTATTCTTCCGTCAGGGCGCGGTGGAAATTGTCGCTGAGCGGTTTCAGGAGATAGCTCCAGAAACTGCGCTCGCCGGTGCGGATGAACACTTCGGCAGGCATGCCCGGCATCAGCGGCATCCTGCCTGCCATGTCTCCAAAACCTCTCCTGCCTGTACTGGCTGCCCGTCAACCGGGCCCCGTTCGAGCCCATCAGGACTTTGGCGTCCTGATGGCCCCGTTCATGCCCTTCTCCACGCCTGCCTCAGGCGTAGAGGAAGTCCGACTGATGGAGGTCGGCAAGATGGGTATTGCTGAGCCGCACATTGTCGTTGGCGTCGATTGCGATCAGCACGTCCGTTCCCACCTGTGTCGCATGGGCCAGGATATCGGCGAAGCTGTGGATGGTTGCCGTGCTCAGGAACTGCAACTGGTCATCGCCGCTCGTGAAGTCGGTGATCGTGTCCTTGCCGAAGCTTGTGCCGGAGAACTGGAAGACATCGTGACCAATGCCGCCGGCCAGAACGTCATCGCCTGCCTGGCCGTTCAGCGTGTCATTGCCCGCAGCTCCCGCCAGCAGGTTGTTGCCCGCATCGCCTTTCAGCACGTCATTGCCATTCGATCCGATGAGGTTCTCGATGGAAATGAACGTGTCCTTGTTGGTGATGGTGACGCCCGCCGAGGTGACGACAGTGGCAAGCCCCGTCGCAAGATCGGCATTCACCGACCGGTAGGCCGCCTGGCTGGCAATCTGCTGGTAGCTGACCGTATCGATACCAAGACCGCCGTCGAGAGTGTCATGACCGTCGCCGCCCGCCAGGATGTCGACATTGCTGCCACCCGTCAGCCGGTTGTCGTTGGCATCACCGAGAAGGATGTTCGACTGGTTGGAGCCGTGGACATTCTCGATCCCGGTCAGCGTGTCTTCCGCCACATCGGTTGCGCCGCGAATATAGGCAATCCCTGCGCCCAGATCGATCTTGAAAGCCCGCGAGGCGTCGGCTGCATCGAGGCTGAAGTCAGCGGTATCCGTGCCTGCGCCGCCGTTGAAGGCATCGTGGCCAAGCCCGCCGGACAGCGTGTCGTTGCCACCATTGCCGGAGAGTGAATCGTCTCCCGCCCCACCCTTCAGGATATTGGTGCTGCCATCGCCCGAGAGGATATCGTTGAAGGCGCTGCCGATGACACTGTCGATGCTCTGGAGCAGGTCGCCCTGCGCATCGCCACCCGCCGCATACTGGCCGGTCTGGAAGATCGAGAAACCACCCAGGTTGAATGTTCCGGAGGAACTGCGGCCGAGATCGACGGTCACCGCAGCGCTGGAACCGGAATAGTCGGCGGTATCGTTCTCGCTGTCACTTCCCCCTGCCGGCGTGTCGGAGCCGATCAACCAGTCGCCACCCGCACCACCGATCAGGATATCGTTGCCCGCACCGCCTTCGAGAATGTCGATGCCACCACCTCCGTTCAGGATATTGGCCCCGGCATCGCCACGAATATGGTCATTGTCATTGCCGCCGGTGACGTTTTCGATGCCTGCAATCGTCGAACTGTTGGCAATGACCGTCCAGCCGGCATTTGCATAACGGATGGCTGTTCCCGCGCCAAGATCGACATCCCAATAGCCGTTGTTGTTGACCGAGCCATTGGCAACGTCGCCAGGAGCAAAACCGGTGCCGCCGACCGCCTGCAGGCCGACGAGGTCGAGCGTGTCGGTCCCGGTGCCGCCGTCGATCGTGTCCGATCCCGCGCCGATCACCAGGATATCGTTGCCCGCACCGCCCGACAGGGTGTTGTTGCCGAGGCCGGCATAAAGCGTGTTGTTGCCGCCGTCACCGGTGATGACGTCGTTGAACCGGCTGCCGATGACGTTTTCGACGGAAACCAGCGTATCGCCCTGGGCATCCCCACCCACGTTCACATTGGTGGCGAGGTTGACCGTGATGCCGGAGGCCGAATTGCCGTAATTGGCGGTATCGATGCCGGTGCCGCCATCCAGCGTGTCGGCACCCAGATCGGTGAAGAACGTGTCATCGCCCGCGCCACCCTTGAGCAGGTTGGCATTGCCGTCACCGGAGAGCGTGTCATTGAAATTCGAGCCGGTGACGTTTTCGATGCTGATCAGCGCATCGGTCTTGCCGTCATCCAGGGTCAGCCCGGTGCCTGCCGCAAGGCTGACGATGGCTCCGCCGGAGGTCACCGTCGAATAATCCGCGGTATCGATGCCGCTGTATCCGTCGAGATGATCGGTTCCCGTCCCCCCGATCAGTGTGTCATTACCTTCAGCCCCAAACAGCCAGTCATCCCCGCCGCCGCCGTTCAGCGTGTTGTCCTGGCCGTCGCCGAGGATGGTATCATTAAGCGCCCCCCCAACCACATTGCGGATGCCGTTCAGATGGTCCTCGGTTACCACATCGAGGAAACGCCCGGTTGCCTTCGATGTAATGGAGGTCAGTGTCAAATGGGTTCCAAGATCGATCGTATGCTCATGGGTATTGTCCCAGACCTTGTCGATGCTGTAGTCGACCGTTGCATTGCCGCCTGGACTGCCGTTGAACGTGTCATTTCCATCGCCGCCGGACAGAACGTCATTGCCGCCCTGGCCGTCGATCACGTCATTGCCGGCACCACCTGCGAGGATATTGTCGCCGCTGGTGCCCACCAGCCAGTCGTTTCCATCGCCACCGGTGACATTCTCGATGCTGACCAGCGTATCTTCCGTCACATCCACGCCATTGACGACCACATGGGCATAGCCATCGGCCAGCGACACGTGCCAGTTGCGGGATCTGTCGTCGGCATTCTGTCCGAGATCGACGGTGTCGGAGCCCGCCCCGCCGTCAAGGATATCGGCCCCGAGGCCGCCGGACAGGATGTCCCGGCCCTGGTCGCCTTCGAGACGGTTGGCATTGCCGTCACCCGCCAGACTGTCATCAAGCAAGGACCCATGCAGGTTTTCGATGCTGATCAGCGTATCGCCCTCGGCATCGCCGCCATGGTTGACGCCGGTTGCCAGGTTGACCTGAACGCCCTGGCCGGACGTGACATACCCGACCGTGTCACTGCCCGCGCCGCCATCCAGCGTATCGGCACCGCCGCGACCGGCAAGCGCATCGCTGCCGCCACCGCCACGGATGATGTTGACGCCATCGGTACCCAGCAGGTAATCGGCATTGCCGGTACCTGTGAGGTTTTCGAAATTGAGAATGGTCTGTTTCGTTTCACCGGTTGTTGACGCGATGCTGACATTGCCGTTCAGCAGGTCGGCGATCACCCCATACTGGTTTGACAACTGGCTGAAATCCAGGCTGTCCGTGCCAGCCCCGCCATCGGCGCGAAATGCCAATGCCTGGGACACCACGATGCTGTCGTTCAGCGAACTGCCGACAAAACCACCGATATTGTGCCAGTAGTCCGTTTCGAGCACGGTGCCGTCGGTGGCAAGGGCCCTGGCGATGGTGGCGTAGAAGGCATTGTTATTGCCGCCCAAAAGTACCTGATAGCCGGCAAGTCGCGACCCGTAGAACAGTGCGCTGTCGTTATCCAGAGCTTCGCTGTAGCTGGCAATGTCGAGTTCCGTGCCATCGCCGCCATCCAGCACGTCATTGCCGATGCCGCCAACCAGGATATCGTTGCCTGCTTCACCGTGCAGGTCGTCATTGCCGTCACCGCCCAGCAGAATGTCGCTGCCTGCGCCGCCAAGCAGCGAGTCGTTGCCCTTTTCGCCGCTCAGGGAGTTGTTGCCGGCATCGCCCTCGATGTAATCCTTGCCGTTGGAGCCGATGATGTTCTCGATAGAGTCCAGACGGTCGGCATGCAGGGTCCAGACATTGTCGGCGTTTGCAACATCCACCCAGCCGGTTACAAGGCTGGCGGAGATGCCTGCGCTGCCGCGGTCGGTTGCATCGATCTGGTAGCTTGCCGTGTCGTTGCCGGTGCCACCTTTCAGCGTGTCCTGACCGGCGCCGCCGGAAAGAACGTCGTTGCCGTCACCCCCGTCGAGCGTGTCGTTGCCGTCACCGCCGATCAGCGTATCATCGCCGCCGTTGCCGGAGATGGTGTCGTTGCCGCCCCGGCCGTCCAGGGCATTGCCATAGGCATCGCCCGTCAGCGTGTCGGCGCCGTTGGTTGCGACAATGTTCTCGATGGAAATCAGCCAGGGGAATCGGGTGAACGCATTATCCGGTGATGATGCGGACGAGGAAGTCGTCGTCCCAGGCTGCGGAGTGTCGGGCGAGATTGACGGACAGCTTGCCCTTTCCGCGCCGGATGAGGTTCAGGGCCATGTGCTTGATGGTTGTGAAGTTGGCGGGGGCGTGATCGGTTCGCACGCGGCATTCGTCGTCGCGGAACGTCATATCCATGACCCAATGCAGGCTGTTTTCGACTGTCCAATGGCTCCGGACGACCGGACCGATGGCGCAAGCCGGGAGATTGAGCGAAGTGATGTAGAGGCGCGTCTCTCTCGTTTGGACCCCGGCGATTTCCCGGATGGTGTCGATCATGACGATGCTTTTCAAGGCAGGCCAGTCATGCCGCTCCCGAAGCCATGCAGCGTCGTGGATCACGGTCGTTGTTCTGGTCTCGATGCGGCCATGATCCGCATCGACGGTTTCGTCGCGACTGACGACGGTGTCCTTGAAATCGCACGCCTTTTGTTCAGCGACGAAGAGTTTGACGTCCTCTTGCAAGCTGCTCTGGTTACCCTTGAGCGCCAGGACGTAATCGGCTTTCTTGTCGACGATCTTCTGCGCGACCGCGCGCTGGCAGCCGATCGCGTCGATGGTCACGATGGCACCTTCGATTGTCAGCATGTCCAGCAGTTTGGGGATGGCGACGATTTCGTTGGACTTCTCGGCCACCTTGACCTGACCCAGCACCAGGCGCTGGCGTGCGGCGAAGGCAGAGACCATATGAATGGCTGCGATCCCCCTGGACCGGTTATGCGAGCGGCGCACCGTCTTGCCGTCAATGGCGATCACGCCCTCCGGAATGCCGGCGACGGTTGCGACCCAGGTTGTGAAACAACGCTGGAATTGCTCGGCATCGAGCGAGGCCAGAATATCGCCGAGATGGTCGTGGGCAGGCGTTCCATTCTCGAATGCCGCCAACCGGCGCAGCAAACCCAGCCTCTTCGCGCCGAACAGGGCAATCGCGGTGATGCTCTCGGCACCCGCTACCACAGCCGTGAGGCATAGCAGCAGAATCTCCTGAAGCGGGTAAACCACCTTGCCCCGCTGACGCGGGTCTTCCAGTTCCGCAAAATGCTTCAGAAAAACAACCGTTTCCTCAAACGCCGGGCACATCGCTGCCGTATCGTCCATACCATCCCCCAAAAAGCAAATCAGAGGAAAGGTACAGATTCAGCAAATCAGGCGTTTGTCACCTCCTCATTCACCCGATTGCCCTGGGAAATCAGCTGGTCTTCATGGACAAATCGCGTCACCCCGTCAAAGATGTCGACCCAGCCGGTCTGCAGGTCGGCGGTAATCGATTGGTAGATCGTCTCGTCCGAATCGACCAGATAGCTCACGGTATCGTTGCCGCCTTCGCCGTTCAGGACGTCGGAGCCAAACCCGCCGGAGAGGACGTCGTCGCCGTCGCCGCCCTTGACGGTGTCGTTGCCGCGCCCGCCGATCAGCAGATCATCGCCACCGGCACCGAAAAGCGTGTCACTGCCGTCGCCGGCGATAAAGGTATTGGCCGCGTCGTTGCCGGTGAGCGTGTCGTTGCCGTTGGTCGCAACGACATTTTCAATGCTGATCAGCTGGTCTGCATGGTTGAACTGCGTGACTCCGTCGAATATGTCGGTCCAGCCGGTCTGCAGGTTGACAGTCACTGACCGGTAGATCGATTCATCGTTGTCAATCTTGTAGCTGACCGTATCGCTTCCCTGGCCGCCATCGAGGATGTCGTTGCCGAAGCCGCCGGCCAATGTATCATTGCCCGCGCCACCATGCAGTACGTCATCATCTCTTCCGCCGAGCAGCGTGTCATTCCCGTCACCGCCAAACAGGGCGTCCTTGCCGCTGCCACCGCCCAGCACGTCATTGTTGTGCGAGCCGACAATATAGTCATCCAGATCGCCGCCCACGACATTTTCGATATTGATGAATGTGTCTTCGGTGGCATTGGTCGGGTTATAGCCGCCGGTGCCGCCGCTCGCCAGATCGGCAGCCAGCCCGGTTGATGCGATGTTTACTGCAGAGAAAGCCCGTCCCTGCTCAAGATTGATATACCAGGACCGGTTCCTGTCACTTGCATCAAGACTGTAGCTGACCGTATCGGAATCAAGTGGCGCGTCTTGAGGACGGTAGACAAGGCCGCCATAAAAAATGTCGGCACCAGCGCCACCACTCAAGAGATCATTGCCGTTGCCGCCTTCCAGCACGTCATTACCGTCGCCGCCGAGCAGCGTGTCATTTCCGGCCCCGGCATGGATCGTGTCCCAGCCGCCGCCGCCTGACAGGATGCTGCTTATGGAATCCGAGCCGAAAATCGTGTCATTGCCGATACCGCCGACGACATTTTCGATATTGGCAAATCTGTCGAGCCCGTTGAGGTTATAGCCGCTGGCAGTTACCTGGTAGGCTACCCCGGCGATGAGATCGATCACCCAGCTGTAGCTGTTGTCGTCGCTGTCCAGGCCAAAATTGATCGTGTCGGATCCGGCACCGCCATCAATCACATCCGCCCCGGCCCCGCCTGCAAGGACATCGTTGCCGTCGCCGCCCTTGATCAGGTCATCCCCGCCGGCACCCACCAGCACATTGTCCTTGCTGTCGCCGAGCAGGAAGTCACGGTTGTCCGAACCGATGACGTTTTCGACATTGTAGATATAGTCAGCCTGAAACGTGGTCAGTGCCGAGAGATCGCCTGTCGGATTGGTGGCTGCATAGACCGCTCCGATATTATGGGCGAGGTCGACATACCAGGAGTGGGCCCGGTCGCCGGAGTCGAGATTATAGTCGAGCGTGTCGATACCGTCACCGCCATCAATGCCATCGGTACCGTTGCCGCCGCTCAGCACATCATTGCCGGCACCGCCGAAAAGCGCATCATTGCCGGCACCGCCGGCGATGAGATTGTTGCCGTCCGTGCCGATGATGTAGTCCGCATGGCTGCCGCCCACAACATTCTCGATCGATACCAGGGTGTCTTCCGTGGTGGCCGTCGGATTGTAACTGCCGGTCTTGCCGCTGGCATAATCGGCTGCAAGGCCCGAGGAAACCGCGGTTTCACTGCTGAAGGCCCGGCCCTGCGCCAGATTGACATACCAGCCACGACCGCTGTCCGATCCGTCCAGTCCGTAATTCACCGTGTCATTTCCATCGCCGCCATTCAGCGTGTCATTGCCGGACCCGCCAGCAAGAATGTCGTCGCCACCATTGGCGTTGATGGTGTCGTCGCCTGCAAAGCCGGCAAGCAGGTTGGAACCGTTGGTGCCGTTGAAGAGGTCACCCCTGGCGGAGCCGTAAACATTTTCGAAACTTGTCAGCGTGGCGAGGCTGTGCCAGCCACCCGCCGAGTCAATGTCGTAAAGGTGGCCCCCCTGGAGATCGAAATAGGGCCTGTTGAAATGCGAAAAGGGTACATCCGCCCTGTTGAAGTAGCTGTAGGTATTTATGCTCTGTGCATCGAGCGTGTCATTGCCCGCCCCGCCATCCAGCACCGCCCCGGTACCCAGGGTGGCAATGCTGTTACCGGTGATGTAACCAACCACGAAGTTCGGGAGCTTCACGGTATCGTCGCCACCAAGTGCGCTGTAGTTTTGCAGACCGGAATAGCCGTTCAGCACATCGTTGCCTTCCGTCCCCGTAGCAATCGCAGGCCCATCCGTCACATGAGATCCGCTGACGATTTCCGTAACGAAATCGAAGATCGTCTCCACCACTCCGACAATTGCGGCGATCAGTCCGATAACCAGTCCGGCGGGCGGGAATATTGCCAGTGCAACGATGGAAGCGATGCCAAGAATGGCGCCTACCGAGGCAAGGGCGAAGCTTGTTCCTGCGAAGGCCTTGGTCTCGACGCTAACGGGTGTTCCGTTTTTTGCAGCCTCTTCCCAGCTGTTCACCGTGTCGACGAAATCAATTGTCGTCAACACATAGGACCCGACTGTCAGCGCACCGCTGAACACAGCTATGCCTGCGCCGATGCCCCTTGCGACATTGCTGATTTCCTCGGCTGCCTTGCCGACGAGGCCATAGGAATAGATGCCAAGCGCATCGGCCTCGCGGCCAGCCCCCTCCAGCGCCAGGACGGCACCAAGCTGTCCAGCTGAAAGCAGCGTCGACCCGAGTCCGATAACCGAGGATGCCAGAGCCGTCTGAACCGACCTCAGGTCGACGCCCGTGGCGTTGGCATCCACCGCCAGCACATACTCATTGACGGCGGAAGCGATGCCGGTCGCAGCCGCCGTAATGCTGATGGGTGCGGCAATGACTTCAGTCAGATGGTAAGCGGCGGTTTCAAGCCTGGAATTGGGGGCATCCTTGGCAAAGGCCTCGTTTACCCAGGCAAACCCCGCCCATATGCTGACAGCCCCCTCGTCAAGATAGAGGTCGGTCTCGATCAGGTGCAGGGCATCTTCCGCTCCGGCGGGCGCCTCTTTGTCGACATATTTGCCATAGTCCTCAGCCGGGATGAGCGCGTCTGCACTCGGGTCGCCAAAAATGATCAGATTGGAGATGGCTTCCGGGTCAAAGCCCTCCGGCAATGCCTTCAGCAACTGCAGCGCCCGCTCTGCAATATCGGATGCGGCGGCACCTCCGTCCTGCAACTGCGACAATTGCGCGGAAATCTGCTGTGCTGCGGCCTGCAGCTCTGCCAATGATGCCATGTTCGTGGTCCTCCCGGATTTCATTCACCTGGCGCCTGCCCGTCTCCCTCCAGAGACAAGGGACAAGGCACCCCCAATTTACGTCCTTGCCCACGGGTACACGTCAGGCAAAGCTCCGCCCTGGCGCGGCTTTCGGCCCGCTGAAGGCTTCAATTTTCGATCAGACTGTCCGTTTTCGCCCCTTGTCGCCCGCCGTTGTCAGGCAGGCTCCGGAAACAAACGGGCTTCCCTCAGGCCCGGTCGGAAGATATGTCCAATGTCATGGCAGACCGGCCAGTTCGGGAATGCAATCATAATTCAAAACAGCGCCATGTTAGATGTTATTTCAAGTAAAATAGATTTACATAAAATTCACTTTCAGCTCATCATTCCGTGAAGTGAACCTATGAATATTTGTATATTACTGAGTAATCGGGAAAATATAGGGCCGATGCAATGGGATATACAACCATAAGCCCGGCGGAATCGGGAGGGTGGCGACCATTTTTCACCCGCACGTCGATAGCGGGTCTATCCCGGGCAGATCCCCGCCTGCAGCCTGTCCGGAATGGCGCGACGGCAGCCATGATGGCCACACGGAATTGCGGACCAGAGTCTGTCTGGTTCACATTGAACCTGACAGACTCTGGCGCGGGTCTTCCAGTTCCGCAAGATGTTTCGGAAGAGCAACCGTTTCCTCAAACGCCGGGCCGTATCGTCCATACCTTCCCTCAGAATGCAAAAGGTACAGATTCGGCAATTCAGGCATTTGTCACCTGCTCATTCACCCGATTGCCCTGGCACCGATGCTCATGTTGATTGACAGGTCATCCAATATATGGTGATCCTTTATACATGAGCGACCCACGCACTCGCGCATCCCACGAAAATCACAGGACGACAGGAGTAATTGCATGACGCAGTTCACCCGGAGATCAGCTCTCACACTGCTTGGGGGCGTCGCGCTTGCCGCGCCCTTCGTGCGTCGTGCCAGGGCCGATGACGCCGTGCTCAACCTCTACAGCTGGGCCACATATTTCGGCGAAAACACCATGGAGGACTTCCAGAGCAAGACGGGCATTGCTGTCTCTTACGACATCTACAGTTCCGCCGAGGAAATGCTGGCCAAGATGCTGGCCGGGCAAACCGGCTATGACGTGGTCGACATGGCCGGTGGTTCGCTGCCCGTCGCCAACAAGGCCAATCTGTTCGACAAGATCGACAAGACCAAATTGCCGAGCTGGAAGAATCTCGATCCGAAAGTGCTCACGCTGCTTGAGGACTGGGACCCCAACAACGACCATGGCATGCCCTATGTCTGGGGATCGGTGGGCTTCACCTACAATCTCGACATGGTCAACAAGCTGCTGCCGGGTGCCGATCTGACGTCGCTGGACGTGATCTTCAAGCCGGAAAACGCCGCCAAGCTGGAAAGCTGCGGCATTTCCATCGTCGACAGCCCCGGCGATATCGTGTTGATGGTGATGAAATATGTCGGTGCCGACCCGGACAATCCGACGCCGGAAGATTTTAAAAAGGCGGAAGATGCTTTCAAGCCGATCCGCAAATATATCCGCACCTTCGACAATTCCAATTACCTGAACGCCATTCCCAACAAGGAACTGTGCGCCGTCAACGACTGGTCGGGCGACTATGCGACCGCCAAGGAATCGGCCAAGGAGGCAGGCGTCGACATCAATCTCGGCTATTACGTTCCCAACACGGGGACGCCGGCCTGGATCGATGTTCTGTGCATTCCCTCGGATGCCACCAACAAGGAAAATGCCTACAAGTTCCTGGAATATATGCTGCAGCCGGAGGTGATTGCCGACTGCACCAACACGACGCGCTATGCCAATGCCAATCAGGCGGCAAATCCCTTCGTCAAGCCGGAAATCATCAACGACACCGCCATCTATCCCGACGCGACCGCCATGAAGCATATCTGGACGCCGAAGAAATGGACGGCGGAACAGGACCGGGCCCTCACCGAAATGTGGACCCGGATCAAGTCCTCCAGCTGATGCCGGGATCATCGGCACTGCCAGGACGGTGCCGATGATCCCACACAGGGCCGGGCCTCAAGGGCCGACCCTCAAAGTGTGCCGGTCTCGACCGGGTCGAGATAGAGGAAGGTTGGCGCATGCACGCCGGCCACCCGGCGGATCTCGACCAGTTCCGGCGATTCGAAAAAGCGGCGCGCGGCTTCATGCGAGGTCCAGCGGGAGAAATGCACGATCCTGTCGGGCTGCGCCTCGTCGCGCAGCAACTGGAAATCGATCTCGCCCGCCTGTTTGCGGATCTGGGCCGCCCCATCGAAAATCGCCTTCCAGCGCGGCCAATCCTCGATGTCGTGGATGATGAGCACATGGGTTGGCGCGGTCACTGTCCTATCCATTGGTCTTTTCCCATGCGGTAAAGGCAAACCACACCCACATCGCAAGCAGCACGATATTGGACGCGACAAAAGCCCGGAAGCGGTTGCGGATGGCGTTGCCCCGGATATGGAGCACCGTGTGGCAGAGCCTGAGGCCGACATAGGCCCAGGCGAGAAGCACCTCGACCCCGTGGCCCTCGCCCTGCTGGATCAGGAGGGGAACCAGCGAGAAATAGAGAACCGGCATCTCGAACAGATTGGCAAGATTGTCTGCCGGCCGCGCGACCGGGGCGAAGTAGCGTGACTGCGCCTCCCGCGTGGCAAAATCCGCCCGCTCGGGCCGGGTGCGGGCGATATGGGCAAGGCGCTGGCGCATCAGCAGCAACAGGACGCCGAAGATCAGGGCGGCGAGCGTCAGCGTCGGCCAGAGGATTGGCCCGATGTCGGGCGGGATGGGTGACGGCATGCCGGAGGTCCTCGCGTGCGTTTCTGAGTCCATATTGTGAACCCAGATATACAGGGCTGGATATGATTTGACAACCCAGCTATAGACAAAGGATGAGCACCCCAGCGCGGCGGCGGCAATCGCCGATCCATCTCAGCCACTGCACGCTCGCCGAAAGTTTCGATTTTCTCGGCGACCGCTGGTCGCTGCTGATCCTGCGCAGTGCGCTGTTCGGCCTCACCCGCTTTGACGATTTCCACACCGAACTCGGCATTCCCCGTACTGTGCTCGCTGCCCGTCTGAAGGCGCTGGTCGGGGCCGGTCTGATGCAGCGGCGGGATTACAAGCTGGAAGGCAGCCGCGCCCGGCCCGAATATCGGTTGACCGAGATGGGCGAGGCGTTGCGGCTGCCCTTCCTTGCGATGCGGCAATGGTCGGATCAATGGGTCGGCAAGGGCCGCAGGGCCCCGATGACCCTGCTGCAAAAATCGACTGGTGTTCCCCTGCGGGTGGCGCTGGTCGATGCGGCGGGGGCAGCCGTTGATCCCTCCGACCTTGCCGCCCGGTTCGAGCCCTGGGCGGGCGTGGCCAGGCAGCCGTGACCCCCCTCCCCTGTTGCCGGTATTCGGAAGACCAGGGGAAATTCAGGTCGCGGTCGCGGCTGTCATAGAGTTTGTCAGGGAAAACACGCAAACGACGTTTTGCGTGTGGAATCCGGTTTTCCCGCTCAAACTTGTTTGAGCGCTCAAACTTGTTTGAGCGAAAAGACAAACGACAACAAGGGGAGCCAGAGTCTGGCTGGTTCAATTTGAACCTGACAGACTCTAGAGTCTGTCGACCATGCTGGCCTTCAGCGCTGCGACGTCCCGTTCGGCCCGTTCCCGGTCTTGCGGCATATAGCCGAGCGGATCCTTCAGGCTTTCCGGCAGGCCGGCAAAACCTTCGAGTGCCGAATGCACGCAAAAAGCTGCATAGGCGGGATTATATCCCCCCTCCTGCACGATCAGCAGCCGTCCCGCGCAAAGTTCGTCGGCAAGGGCGCGGGCGCGCGACGCCAGCGCATGGAAGCCGGACATCGTGACCAGTTGCCTGCCATTGGGATCGAACTGCCCGGCATCGACGCCATGCGCGACAATCAGCAGGTCTGGCCTGAAACCCCGTATTTTCGGGGCGACGATCTCGTCAAAGGCACCGAGATATGTCGCGTCCGTCGATCCCATCGGCAAAGGCAGATTGAGGTTGAGGCCGAGGCCTGCCCCGGCCCCGCGTTCTTCGATACCGCCGGTTTCAGGATGGGTCGGCCCCCATGCGCCGTGGTCCATGTGCATCGACACCGTCAGGACATCGGCGCGGTGGTAAAAACCGGATTGCGTGCCGTTGCCATGGTGGACATCCCAGTCGATGATCGCCACCCGACCGATGCCATTCGCCCGCGCATCTTCCGCCGCGATGCCGACATGGTTGAAAAAGCAGTAGCCGTCCGCCATCGCACGGCCGGCATGATGGCCGGGCGGGCGCACAAGAGCGAAGGCTGGCGTCCCGGTATTGCGGACGTGGCGACCCGCTTCGAGCGTCGTGCCTGCCGCCGCCAGCAGTCCCGGCCAGGCGCCAGGCCGCAGCACTGTCGTTGATGAAAACCGCCGACCCTCATGGGCGGCACGCTTTATCTCCGTCACATGGGCCTCGTCGTGGAAACGGAGAATGTCCGCCTCCGTCGCATGCGCACCTTTATGCCAGCACAGGCTGGAGGCGATGGGTCCGCGCTGTAGCGCGGACTTCATGTTGCGAATACGGTCCGCGCTCTCCGGATGGACAACCTGGACCGATAGAAGCGGGTTTTCCGGCGCTTCGAAGAAGCCGTATCCCGTATCGTGAAACAACACGTCATCGTGCCAGAATATGTCCATTGCCGGTGCCTGCGTCATCATCTCTCTCAATCCAGAATGGTCAGGGTCGGCGGCAGCTCGGACATGCTCTTCGAACCGGTTTGGGTGCAGACCACGGTGTCGCCGAGTTTCAGACCAAAACCTTCGTCGTAAAGCGACAGGTTTGGCTCCATCGAAAAGGACATGTTCGGCTGGAAGACGTGGTCGTCGGCCTCATCCAGCATCATCGCCTCGAGCCAGGTCGGCGGATAGGCGAGACCGAGGCTGTAGCCGATACGGTGCACGCGGGTCCTGGCCAGATTCTTCCTGTCGAGTACCTTGTTGCAGGCGGTATTGGACCCGCCCACGGGCAGGCCCGGCCGGGCCGCATCGATGGCCGCATGGAAGGATTCCGTCAGCAGGTCCGAGACTTCCCTGACCCGATCCGACGGGGTGCCCACCACAACGCTGCGCATCAGGATGCTGTGATATCGGTTGCAGACGCCCGCCAGTTCAACGATGACGACGTCGCCGACACTGACCACCTGACGATGCGGCATGGCATGGGTCATGGTGCTGCGCCGTCCGGTCGCCACCATGGGGGAAATGGCGCTGTATTCGCTGCCGGCCTCGCCGAGCGCCATGGCGATTTCGCCTGCGATCTCGACTTCGGAACGGCCTGGCCGGATCGCCTCATAGGCCCGCTTCATGGCATAGTCGGCCATGCGGGCGGCCGAGCGCTGATATTCGATTTCCTGGGGCGACTTGATGAGCCGCTCCTCTGCGACTGCCGTCGAGGCTTCAATGAGGGTCGCCTCCGGCAGATATTTTTGCAGGCGAAGATACTGGTCGGGCGAGAAGGTGAAGGCATGCATCTCGATGCCGATCCGCCCCTTGCCGTGTCCCGCCTCGATCAGCGCCCTGGCCACGAGTTCGACCGGGTCTTGCGTCGCGATGTCATAAAAGACCGATTCTTCGATGGCCGAGAGTTCGTGCACGCAGGGCATTTCGGAGGTCCGCGTGAAGAACAGCGCTGGCTGTACCTTCTCCGAAATGATCAGTGCCTGATACCAGAGGTATCCGAGGCTGTCGAAACCGGTAAGGTAATTGATATTGTCCGGAAAGTTCACAATCAGCGCGTCGAGTTCCTTGCCCTTGATGCGCTTGAGAAGCTTTTTCTGCCGGTCCCGGTAAGTGGCTAGCGAAAATGCAGTCAGCATGTCTGTCTCTCCTTGATGTCGATGGGGGTTTTGTCTTGCAGGCCGCCCGCGCGAGCAGGCCGACCGTCGCGCGCAGGAGCACCGCGACGCAAGCAGCGGTCGAGACCACGCCTTTCGGGTGACAGGGACATGACGCTATCGCCGCGGCAGCGGTTCCAGCCTCTTGCAGCCGTCCCGATGCCCGCAAGGCAGATGACCGTCTGGCAATTCAGGCGGACGATGGCACGCCGGTTGTCGTCAACTGTTTGCCCGCGCAGTCTCATGTCCGTTCGGCTCTCGCGCTCTTTATACGAAGCAAACTCTACAAGCAGAAATACAATTGACGCAAACAAATAACTTTCGCATATTGCGCGAATAAAATTGACGAAACGAGGCGTCCATGGATCGTGAGCTCTTGTATCTTTCGTCGTTACGGGCGTTTGTTTCCGTTGCCAAGCTGGGGGGGGTCCCGTTGGCGGCGGATGACCTCAACGTCACCCCCGGTGCAATCCGGCATCATTTGCGGACCCTGGAAAAGGAGCTTGGAACCCAGCTCGTCACCAGAAGCCGCAAGGAGTTCAGCCTTACCCCATCGGGCGCCGCGTTTTTTGCCAGGCTCAGCCGGTCATTCGAGGAAATTCAGAGCGCCTGCCGGACCGCAGCGAGTGAAAGCTTCGAGGGGGACTTGCGCGTCGCCTGCGCACCGGCGCTGGCTGCATTGCGCCTTATGCGCATCCTGGACCGTTTTGCGGAGCGCTTTCCGCTGGTCACGGTCCGGCTTTTCCCCATCGAGCAAGCCAGCGACGCGATGGATGTCGTCATTTCCTATGGCGAGAGACCGATCCACGGGTCGCGCTACGCCATCTTGAAGAACGAGCGCTATTTCGCGGTCTGCAGCCCGGACCTGTTTTACCGCAATGGGCTGCGCTCCCTTGTCGATCTCCAGAACCATGTCCTCTTGCATTCCGACAATGGCGAGGACTGGCAACGGCTGCTGGGCACCGGTAGCGGGAGCCAGATGGCACCGCGTCAGCACATGTATTTCCCGAACGCCTCTCTCGCCTTGCAGGGCGCCCGGGAAGGCTGCGGCCTCGCCATCGGCAGCTCCATCCTGTGCGCCGATGACCTGCGCCGCGGATCCCTTATCAAAGTTCTCGACCTGGAGATCCCTGCTCCTTACCCCTACTTCGTGATCAACCCCAGCGAAACCAGGCGATCTGTCGCTGACGTCTTTTCGGCAATCCTGATCGAGCAACTTGAAAATTCCGGTTAGAATCTGTCTGGTTCACATTGAACCAGACAGGTTCTAATTCTCTTTGTTTTCATTTGTCTTTTCGCTCAAACCAGTTTGAGCGCTCAAACGAGTTTGAGCGGGAAAACCGGAGTCCAAACGCAAAACATCGTTTGCGTGTTTTCCCTGACAAACTTTAAACATGCGGAATATGGCGCAGGGCGCGTTGCTGGCGATCGGCGGCCATATCCGCCTCGGTTTTCGCCCCGGGGGCCGGCACGCTTGACGCGGGGCCGGATCAGGCGGCATCGTGGACATCCCGGTGGGTTTACCTTTCGTTAACCCTATTTTCCTTGTCTCCCGGGGAGAATCGGTTCTAAATGCGCTTTGTAGCGGGATATCGCCAAGCAAACGCATTTTCGAGAAAAACATGAATATGACGCCCAAGGTCCAGTCGGCGGTTTCCGATGTCGACCAGTTGATTATCGCACAGGCGCGGGAACTGTCCGAGAAGCTGAAGCAGCACCGGACGGAAATGTTTCCGCCGCGCGCGGAAAAGGACCTGCGCCAGTTCCAGCTCGCCGAAGCGGCGCGGTTTCTCGGCGTCACCAGCGGCTATCTGCGCAATCTGTCGCTGGAGGGAAAGGGCCCCCTGCCCCAGGTCACGGCGTCGGGGCGGCGTTCCTATACCGCCCAGCAATTGCAGGACCTGCGCTTCTTCCTCGACGAACACGGACGCGGCAGCCGCTATGTGCCGCACAGGCGCGAGGGCGAGCATCTGCAGGTGCTGGCGGTGGTCAATTTCAAGGGTGGCAGCGGCAAGACCACGTCGGCGGCTCATCTCGCCCAGTATCTGGCCTTGACCGGCCACCGCGTGCTCGCCGTCGATCTCGATCCGCAGGCCTCGCTGTCGGCCATCCATGGATTGCAGCCGGAATTCGATCTCGACGAGAACGAGACGCTTTACGCCGCGATCCGCTACGACGACCAGCGTCGTCCGCTGAAAGAGGTGATCCGCAAGACCAATTTCCCCGGCCTCGACATCGTGCCGGGCAATCTGGAACTGATGGAATTCGAGCACGATACGCCGCGAATCCTGGCGCAGGGCCAGTCGTCGGATTATGGCCGGATCTTCTTTGCCCGGCTCGACGAGGCGCTTGCCTCGGTGTCCGATGATTATGACGTGGTGATCATCGACTGCCCGCCGCAGCTCGGCTTCCTGACGATGAGCGCCATCTGTGCGGCAACGGCGGTGCTGATTACCGTCCATCCGCAGATGCTCGACGTGATGTCGATGTGCCAGTTCCTGCAGATGCTGGGCGAGGTGCTGAACACGCTGAAAGGGGCGGGCGGCAACATGAAACTCGACTGGCTGCGCTATCTCATCACCCGCTACGACCCGCAGGACGGGCCGCAGACCCAGATGGTGGCCTTCATGCGGGCGATGTTCAAGCATCACGTGCTGACCAATCCGATGCTGCGCAGCGTCGCGATTTCCGATGCGGCACTGACCAACCAGACGCTCTACGAGGTCGAACGCAACCAGTTTACCCGCGCCACCTATGACCGGGCGCTCGAGGCAATGGACGGCGTCAATGGCGAGGTGCTGGATCTCATCCACCGCGCCTGGGGGAGGAAGTGATGACGGCAGCGGATCGCATTGCCCAGTTTACTGCCGTAAACTTGACCGGTCCTGGTGACGGGAGATCCTGCCATGGCGCGTAAAAACATCCTCTCCGGCCTGCTTGACCCCTCGCCCGCATCGGGTGGTGGCGAGCCGGACAACCGGCCTGCCCCCGAACAGAAATCGGCAAGCGGCATCAAGGGGCTTGGTGCGCTCGGGGCTGTCACCCGCAGCATCGATGCACTCGCGGCGCGGGCCGATGCGGCAAAGCTTCTCGAAGACCGCATCGCCCAGGGCGACGTGATCATCGAGCTTCAGCCCGAGCAGCTGGAAAACTCCTTCATCACCGACCGCCTCAGCGAGGATGACGAGGCCTTCCAGGCGCTGGTCGAGGCGATCCGCGCCCGCGGACAGGACACGCCGATCCTGGTGCGCCCGCATCCGTTCAAGCCCGGCCTCTACCAGATTGCCTTCGGCCACCGCCGGGCGCGCGCCGCACGTGCCCTCGGCATTCCCGTGCGCGCCGTGGTGAAGAACCTCTCGGATGTCGATCATGTGGTGGCGCAGGGCCAGGAGAATTCCGCCCGTGCCGATCTCTCCTTCATCGAGAGGGCAATCTTTGCCTCGCGACTGGAGGGGCTCGGTTTTTCCCGCGACACGATCACCACGGCGCTCGGCAGCGACAAGACGACCATTTCCAAGATGCTGTCGGTTACCAACCGCATTCCGGGCGATATCCTCAACAGCATCCTGGGTGCCCGCACCGTCGGCCGGGATCGCTGGCATGAGCTGTCCACTTTGTTCGATACGCCGGGAATGGACGAGCGCGCCCGCAGCCTGCTGCGCATGCCGGTACAGGGGCACCTGACGCCTGCCGAACGGTTCGACTGGCTGATGAAGAAGCTAAAGGCCCCGGCACCCGGCAAGGCGGCGGCAAAATCCGTTCCCGTGGCCGAGGAATGGTCGCGGCCGGGCAGGGCGGTTCGCGCCCAGGTGACATCAAACAGCCGTCAGGTGACCATTGCGCTGAAGGAGGCCGAAGGCCGCGCCTTTGGCCACTACATCGCTTCACAGCTCGACCGGCTTTTCGAAGCCTTCGAGGAAGAGCAATCGAGAGATAACGGAGACTGATCGCGCAAACGAAAAAGGCCCCCAAACGTTGCCGTCGTGGAAGCCCTTCTCTGATCTTAAGCAAATCAAGAATCGCACGTCCCCGAATCACAGTCAAGAGTCTTTGGCACCGTTTTGGTGAACCGCTTTCCTTTGCCTTTTGAAAGGTGAACGAACGATGGAACGGGACTGCATAACGACGCCCTTCGGGCGGCGGGGGCTGACGCTTGGCATGCTGGCAAGCCAGGCGCTGGGCGCGCGCGTCGATCCGCATTGCGCGGTCGACAAGTGGAAGCTTTATCGCGCCCTCTGCACGGCCAAGGTCAGGCTGGGCCTGACCGACCGGGCGCTGGCCATAGTCAGTGCGCTGATGAGCTTTTATCCGAAGCCGGAGCTTTCGGCGGAACACGGGCTGGTGGTGTTTCCCTCCAATGCCCAGCTCTGCCTGCGCGCCAATGGCATGTCGGAACCGACCCTGCGCCGGCATCTGGCCGTGCTGGTGGCGTCCGGCATCATCAGCCGCAAGGACAGCGCCAATGGCAAGCGCTATGCGCGGCGCGGCGGCGAGGGGGCCATCAGCGAGGCCTTCGGCTTCTCGCTGGCCCCGCTGCTTGCCCGCGCCGACGAGATCGCGCTTCTGGCCGACGAGGTTGCCGCCGAGCGGATCGAACTCCAGCGCCTGCGCGAGCGCCTCACCATCTGCCGCCGCGATGTCGGCAAGCTGATCGCGACCGCGTTGGAGGAGGGGGCTCCTGGCGACTGGGAGCGCATTCATCTGGATTATCGGGCGCTCGTCGCCCGCTTTCCCCGCTCGCCCGACGCCACGGCGGTCGCAGCGCTTCTCGAGGACATGCAGGACATCAAGGACGAAGTGCTCAACCGGCTGGAAATTCTCGCCAATTCTCAAGATATGAACGCCAGTCCCCTCCAGAATGAGCGGCACATACAGACTTCAAACCCAGAATCCTTTTCTGAATCTGAACCGCTCATCGACGAAGAGCAGGGCGAAAGCGTGGTGCTTGAAACGAAAGCCCTGCGGGTGGCGACAGGTCAGCCCGAACTGAAGTCCTTTCCGCTGGGAATGGTGCTGTCTGCCTGTCCGGATATCGCAATGTATGGTCCCGGAGGCGGCATTTCCAGCTGGCGGGACCTGATGGCGGCGGCGGTGGTGGTGCGCACCATGCTCGGGGTCAGCCCTTCCGCCTATCAGCAGGCCTGCGACATCCTCGGGCCGGAAAATGCGGCGGCAGCGATGGCGTGCATCCTTGAAAAGGGCGGCCTGATCCATTCGGCCGGCGGCTATCTGCGCGATCTCACCCGCCGGGCGGAGCGGGGCGAATTCTCGCTCGGTCCGATGCTGATGGCGCTGCTGCGGGCAAGGGGCGGGCATCTCCGGCTGATTTCGTGACCGGCGAGGCGAAAGATGCCCGGCTCCGATAGCCCCGCGCCCGTTTACGGCGGGCAAGGGCGAGAAGGGCCGCCAGCGCTTCGGTTTCCCGGTCATAGCACTGGCTGATGCGCTGCCCGCCTGTACCGATCCGGCCCCATTCGCGCAACAGCACGACCTCGCCGAACAGCGTCGGTTGCAGGCAGAGCCGGTAGAACCGCGCCATGTTCAGCGCGGGATCACGGCGTTCCAGATAGAGATGACAGGCGGACATCAGCATGGCGGCAGTGTCGCCGCATCGGGCCTTGCCTGTCCAACAAGAGTTTTGAATCAATCGGGGCGGAACGATTCAGGCTGGTGATGGTACGGTTTGACGCCGATCCCTCTCAGTCGATCATCCGCGCCGCCCGGCCGCTGCGCCGGGCCGCATTGTTGTAATAGCTCGAGGCCTGCTGGACCGAGCGGTGCCTGGATTGCTCCATCGCTTCGGGCAGCGGCACGCCCCTGTTGGCCGCTTCCGTCAGATAGCCGGAGCGCAGGCCGTGGGCGGAAAATTCCGCCGGATCCAGCCCCGCAAGCCGGGCGCGCTGCTTGACGATGTCGTTGATGGCCTTCGGATCGAGCGGGCGCGGCGACAGGTTGCCCCAGCGGTCGATGGCCCGGAACACCGGGCCGGTATCGATCCTTGCCGCTGCCAGCCAGGCATTCAGCGCTTCGACCGGCCGGCCGGTGAGGTAGACGAGTTCGTCACTTTCCGTGCCGCTGGTCTTGGTACGGCCGAGATGGATGGAAAGCGAGGGCAGGGGAGGCCCGCCCTCCACCTCGATCGGGGGCTCGACGGTCAGTTGCTCCCTGCGCAGACCGGCAATCTCGCTGCGCCGCCTGCCGCCGGAGGCAAAGCCGACCATCAGGATTGCCCGGTCGCGCAGGTCGCGCAGACCGTCGGTGCGGATGGTGGCGAGCATCTTTCCGAGGATATCGCCGGTGACAGCCTTGGCGCTCTTGCGCTGGCGCGGCCGGACGGTCGCCCGGACCGAAAGGCGTAGGGCGGATTTGACGGCGGGCGAGGCAAATATCCCGTCAAGCCCGCGCCAGCGGGTAAGCGTCGACCAGGTCGCAAGCCTGCGGCGCACGGTATCGGGCGCATGCGGACCGGGAGCCCGCAAAAACCCCTGGCCGCGCAGCATGTCCTCGACCTCGACGGGCATGCCGTGCAGCGGATCGGTCAGCCGGCGCACGGGATCCCAGAGATGATGGGCAACGAATTTCAGCAGCAGCGCTTCCGGGGCCGGCCAGGGCAGCGATGTCCCCGTAGCCGCCAGCGACCAGGCCTGGAGATAGGCAAGATCCGAGGTCAGCGCCCGGAGCGTATTTGCCCCCATCCCCTGATTGACGAGATGGCGGAGCGTCTCGATATCCTGGTCGGTCAGAATCCCGGCCAACTCGTCGCGCCGCTCCATCGGCAGCACAGAGGCTATGGTGTCGAGCTGTTCTGCTCGCGTGGCAATCAGGTCGGGATTGGACGTCCTGCTCATGCCACAGACGCGGCCGGATGCAGTTTCAGGTCTGTCTGCGAAAAATCCCGCCCCTTGAACAGGAGGGGAGCCCTGGCAATTGCCGCCACGGCATAGGAAAAGCAGTCTCCCATGTTCAGACCGGCCGGATGACGCCCCTTGCCATAACGATCAAACGCCTGTTCCGCCGCGCGAAAATGTTTGTCGTCGAAAGCAACGGTGGTGACATTCGCAGTCTCGGCAAGACGCCTGATCATCTCAGCCGCACTGACGAAACCCTTGCCCGACAGCACCATCCGCGCTTCGAACAAGGTGGGCCAGCCGATGATCACCGGCTCGCGTCCCATCAGCCGCCGGAACGGCCCTGCTTCCGGTTCGTCTGCAGAAATGGCGATGATGACCGACGTATCGACGGCGATCATATCGGCAGACCATTCTCATCATAAAATTCGTCATGCGCGGAGGTGGTGCCAGCCGGGATGTTGCGCCGGTCCTCGGCAGCCAGATCCCAAACCGCGTCCATCGGGTAACGGACCTTGTCCTCCCGCAGTTCCTGGTCGTATCGCTCCAGCGCCAGCTCGACCAGCCGGTTGATCGGCTGGCCGGTGCGACGGGCAAGGGAATGGGCGAGATCGCGAGCCTTGCCGCTGCGGATGGAAAGCTGTGGTTCGGCCATGGTGTTCCCCAAGGGTTTGTGGCCACACCATAGTATTTGCCGCATAAGATGGCAAGATATCTGCAAGAGCTGGCTTGCTTCCGATAAGGGGTACTTATCGGCGGTGATGCGATGGATGCGCATTCGTCCCGAGTAGAGAACCTTAATCTTCATATGGATTTCGTTTCATGAATCGTTTACCATGAATTCAATGGTTTATGATCTCGCCACATTGCCCGTCCGCAGCCTGCTGCGACCGATCTCGGATGCCGGTCACGCGCTCACCCGTCTTGACGAGCGCATCAACCGCTCACCGGTCGGCGCGGGCTTTCTCGAACGCGCCCAGTTTACCGATGCCTGCGCCTCGCTGTGGATCGACGGCCAGCTTGTCCATCTCGAAGACCTCGTCCTGCATGATGCCACCCGCGATATTCGCGCCCCAACCCATGAACTGACCATCGCCCGCGACGTCCTCAAGACCCGCCGCCGTATCGCCGCACAGCCTCCCGGCTGGGCGCTGTCGGTCGAGGGGCTCGCAAGCCTGCGCGGGCAGGCGTGGCCTGCACCATCCCCTGACGGCGGGGACTGTGGTGACCATGCGGCCGCGCCGGCCGACCCCGGTTGCGGCGGTGCCGGGGGAGGGGAGGGGCAGGACGATCAGGAGGATGTCAACCCGTTTGATGTGGAACTTGCCGCCATCGATGCGGTGCTGGCCCGGTCAGAGTCGGCCATCGATGCGGCAAGACGGCCCGCTCGCCCCGCTTCGCCGCAAGGGGAGATGCTGATCCATGATCCTGACCGGGACGAGGATTTGAGGCTCGACGAATGGCGCGCCGTGCTTGATCTGGCCGAGGACCTGCCGCCGGTGCTGCAGGCCATCATCGCGCTCGATGCCTGGAACCAGCTCGCCGTCCTGGAGAACGCCCCCTGGCTCGGGCGGCTGCTGTCTGCCGCCCTGCTGCGAAAGGCGGGCATCACCTCAGGCGCCCATCTCGCCGCCTTCAATCTCGGCCTGAAGACCATCCCCGTCGACCGCCGTCGTCACCGGCATCGCGATGTCCGGCTGCTTGCCATCACCGAAGGGCTGCTTGCCGGTGCCGAAACCGGCCTGAAGGAGCATGACCGGCTGGCGCTGGCGCGCCAGATGCTGGAACGCAAGCTTTTGGGACGGCGAACCTCCTCACGACTGCCGGACCTGATCGAACTGGTGATGGCACGACCGCTGGTCTCTGCCGGAATGGTGGCGAAAACGCTCGATGTGACGCCTCAAGGCGCACGCAGGATCGTTGTGGAGCTTGGCCTCAGGGAGATGACGGGCAGGGGCAGGTTTCGGGCCTGGGGGATCCTGTAGGTCTGTGTTTTCCGGGCGGGCATAGTGCCCGGGTTGCCGGACATCGCAGCTCGCCTGCCTTTGCAGGGGGAAGGGGGAAGGGGCCCGGGCCGGAAACAGGCGCACCACGGCCTTCGGCGGATCGATACCGCATCTTGCCCGATCCGGGCGTGTTTCATGTCACTTTACCGAAAGGCCTTGCGTCACGCGCCCAGCAGCAACTCGAAATCCGCCTCGGTCAGCGCAAGGGTGGGCTTTCCGTCATCGTCGAAAAGGCTGGCCGCGAGCGCCCGTTTCCTGTCCTTGAGGATGTCCATTTTCTCTTCGATCGTCTCGGTGGCGACCAGCCGGTAGACGAAGACCGGCTTGTCCTGGCCGATCCGGTGGGCGCGGTCGATGGCCTGCTCTTCCACTGCGGGGTTCCACCAGGGGTCATAGAGGATCACGGTATCGGCTGCCGTCAGGTTGAGGCCCACGCCACCCGCCTTCAGGCTGATGAGGAAGACCGGCATTGTTCCGTGCTGGAAGGATTTTACCTGGGTGCCCCGATCAACCGTATCTCCGGTCAGCAAGGCGTAGGAAATGCCCGCTTCGTCCAGCTGATCGCGGATCAGGTCCAGCATGGAGGTAAACTGGGAAAACACGATGACCTTGCGCCCCTCATCGACGAGATTGGCGACCAATTCCATCAGCCGTTCGAGCTTGGCGGAACCGACCGGTGCCGACGGGGATTTCTTCGCCGGCGTCAGCTTTAGAAGACGCGGATCGCAGCAGGCCTGGCGCAGTTTCAGCAGGGCATCCAGTATCACGATATGACTGCGGGCAAGGCCCTTTTCGGCAATGGCGGACTGAACTTTTGCATGCATCGCCAGCCGGATGGAATCGTAGATGGTCCTCTGGCCCGGCGCAAACGCCACCTTCTCGGTGATCACGGTTTTGGGCGGCAGATCCCCGGCGACATCTTGTTTTGTCCGGCGCAGCAGGAAAGGCTTGATCCGCGCTGCCAGCAGACTGGAGCGGGCCTTGTCGCCCTTTTTCTCGATCGGTGTCCGCCATTGGCGGGTAAAAGCCTTGAGATCGCCGAGAAAGCCCGGCGCGATGAAATGAAACAGCGACCAGAGCTCTCCCAGATGGTTTTCCAGCGGCGTTCCGGTCAGGCAGAAGCGATGCGGCGATTTGAGGGCATGGACCAGCTTCGTCGTCGCCGCCGTGGCATTCTTGATGACTTGCGCCTCATCGAGAAAAATCATCTGCCAGTCGCGCCCGGCGAGAATGGCGCTGTCGCGGCTCAGCAACGGATAGGTGGTGAGCACCAGATCGACGCTGTCGAGGCTGTCGAAATGCTGTTTTCGATCGGCCCCGTGCAGGACGAGCACCGAGAGTTCAGGTGCGAATTTTTCGGCTTCCGTCGCCCAGTTGACCATCAGGCTTGTGGGGGCGATGACCAGAACAGGGCCGGACAGGCGCCCGGCGGCTTTCTCGACGGCGATCAGGGCGAGCGCCTGAACGGTTTTGCCAAGACCCATGTCATCGGCCAGAATGCCGCCAAGTCCGGCACTCTTCAGAAAAGCCAGCCAGGCCAGCCCGCGTGCCTGATAGGGCCGCAATGTCGCGCCAAACCAGGGGGGCAGTTCGACGTCAGGTATGCCACCGTGATCGCGCAGTTTCCGGCCCAATGCCCGCACCCCGTCGCCGCCCTGCCACCGGACGCCGGCACCGGCGGCGTCTTCCAGACCCGCAAGTCCGGCGGCATCCCGTCCCGACAGCCGCAATCGCCCGTCCGCTCTCAGACCTCCGGCCAGATTGAAGAGATCGAACAGTGTCCTGACCAGTGGCAGAATGCTGCCAACCGGGGCCGCCAGTACCTGGCCGCCCTGCAATGGCAGGAACAGCGGCTCATCGTCTTCCATCTGGTCCAGGGTTTCAGGTTCGGTTGCCGACAGAAGCCGGATCATCGGGCCGATCAGATCAACCCTTGCGCCTTCGACCATCACGCCGAGGTCGAATTCGAACCAGTCGAGGCCCGAAGCCTGGTCCAGACGGGCTTCGAAGGCCCCATCGACGCGCAGCAGCCGGTGGGGGAAGTCCGGCGCTGTCTCGACCTGCCAGCCCTGTCGTTCCAGGGCGGGAATTTTGTGATACAGCGCCTCGTACCAGCCATCCTCGCCCACATCGGGCATAAAATCCCGCTGGTTGGCGCTGGGAACCCAGCTTCGCACCTTTGGTACCGGCAGAAAATGGGCCCTGCGCAACTGGGCCAGGGCGGCCTTTTCCGCTTTCGCGTTGCGATGGACTTCGACGGGCGTCAGATCGTCCATGTGCAGGACAACGGACTCCATCACGCTTGCCGCCGCCTCCCATCTGTCATAGCGATAGGCGACGCGGGCGATGGCAACAGATTCTGTTTGCACATAGCCGTAATAGCCGGAACGATAGGGGACGGGCATCAGCACCGTCATCAGCTTCAGCACCGGCTGGAACGGCCCGGTGATGATCCGGGGCTCGGCGAGCGGTGGTGGTGCCGAATTTGCCAGCCTCTCCCCCGAGGCCCGCAGTTGCGAAGCAACGAGGGAAACCTCGGCGGCCGGAATATCCGGGCCGCTCAGCATCTCGTGGGCCACCGGAGGCGCAAGGGCGGTCTCGATCCGGCCAAGGATGCCGGCCGCCGGATCGACATAGACCGGCGGCATGGCATTCAGGAGGGTGACAGCTGCGCTGCGGGCGGGATCCGCGAGCTGCAACGCGGCACGCAGCGCGCCGCCCTCTCCCGGCCCCCAGCGAACCTCCCCCGGGATTGCCGCTCCCGCCGAAAGCGCGACGCCATAGATGGAAAGCCAGCGGGCCCGGCCGGTGGCGAGGATCTGTTCGGTCAGTTCCGCCCCCCGCGCGGTGGTCAGCACCAGCGTATGGCCAAACGACAGGGCGCGCGGGATCGAGACAATCATCTGCAGGATCTTCCGGTCCGCCTCACGCAGGTATTTCGCCGCGGACCGGTCCTGCCAATTGTCGAGATTATAGGCACTTGACGCCGGCGACAGCGTTCCGTCCTTCAGCATCCGGCCTGACCGGATCTCCAGCTGCAGGCGGGGCATTGTTGCATGGACCCGTTCAGGCGACAGGATATAGATCAGCCGCTGCGGAAGATGGTCGTTGTCCTGCTGGCTCCTCTGGTCGGCCTGGCGCAGGCGGCGCAGCCAGTCCGCAACGGGAGGAGAGAGCGATGGCGCGAGCGGCTGGTCTGGTGCTGCCGGTCTGCCCGCGGCAGCACCTGTGCGCAATTGCGTCGGGCTGCGCGATTCGCCATGCGGCACATCTGCATTCGGCGCGGTTTTCCTTGCCGACAGGCGATCCAGCAGACTTGCCGCCACATGTTTGCAATTGAAGCCGATGGGACAGGAGCAATGCCCTTCGATGGTCAACCGGCCCTTGCCGACGGCACCGATGGCGATGCGGAGACGATAGGGTTTGCGGTCGGATCCCTGTACCTGCGTGACCATGTCATCGACGCCATTCCACTGCACTGCAATGACCCGCCCCTGGCGCTGATAGTCCCTGCCGGCCGAAAATGCCCTGACGCCAACCGCATGCAGGATATCGCTCTCGGAATAGGTCATGATGCCGTCGTCAGTTGCCCTTCAGGAATTGCGGTATGGTGCGATATCCTGAGTGAAATGTGAAATGTGAAATGCGGTTTTCGTCAATAAATGAGGTATGACCGGGGCAAGCGGCGCAAGAATGTTCGGTGGGTTTGCGCGAAAGACATGCGTGAAAACAGGGGATCAAAGCGTTGTACGCGGCCCTGAACCCTGCGGCAGGTTCCGTCCTGCAAACGTCTGCCTCCACCTTTCAGCCGCCCCGGTCACCTGCTGCGGCTTGCGCTTCGAGCCCGAGGCTGGCGGCGAGCAATTCGCGCGTATAGGCGTGGGCGGGCCGGGTGAAGAGCTCTTCGGTGCGGGCGATCTCGCAGATCTCGCCGCGTTTCAGCACGGCGACCCGGTCGGAAATCTGCCGCACCACGGCCAGATCATGGGACACGAAGATCATTGCCTGCCTGCGCCGCTGCTTCAGCGCCACCACCAGATCCAGCACCGCCGCCTGCACGGACACGTCGAGCGCCGAGGTGATCTCGTCGCAGAGCAGCACGTCGGGACGGGCAAGCAGGGCGCGGGCAATCGCCACCCGCTGCTTCTCGCCACCGGACAGCTGGCCCGGGCGGCGGTCCAGGAAACCGGGTCCGAGCCGCACCTCGGCAAGGCTCTGCTCCAGCTGCTGGTCGATGTCGATGTCACCCGGTTGCCGGTAGCGGCGGATCGCCTGGGTGAGGATGGTGCGGATGGTGTGACGCGGGTTCAGCGAGCTGTCGGGATTCTGGAAGATCAGCTGCACCTGCTGCAACCGCCGTTTCGAGCGGTCGGCAAGGCGGGGCGGCACGACCTCGTGGTCGCCGAGCCGCAGCGTGCCGCGGCTGCTCGGCCAGAGCCCCGTCACCGCCTTCAGGATCGTCGACTTGCCGCTGCCGGATTCGCCGACCAGCGACAGGATTTCTCCCGGCGCCAGCGTCAGCGACAGTGCCGGCACCGTCGGGCGCAGGGCCGTGCCCGGCGACAGCAGCCGATGCCAGAAAGCGGGCTTGCGATAGCTGATCTCTATCCCGTCGAGTTCAAGCACGGTCTCACCGCTCGCCGCTGCCGTCACCGCCGAAACCTCTGCGGCAGGCGCTTGCGGCGGCGGGTCGGCGGGGTGAAAGCAGAAGACGGAACGGCCGTCGGCCAGCATCTGGCGCGGCGGGATCGCGCCGGTGCAGCGGGCGTCGGCCTTGCCGCAGCGCGGCGCGAAGGCGCAGGCCGTGCGCAGTGCCGACAGTGGCGGCAGCGCGCCCGGCATCGGCACCGGCAGGCGGCGTTCGGCCAGTTTCGGGATCGAGGCGAGCAGGCCTTGCGTATAGGGATGGCGCGGGCTTTTCAGCACCGCATCGACGGACCCCGCCTCCACCACCTCGCCTGCATACATGACGACGATCTTCTGGCTGACCCGCGAGATCACCCCGATATCATGGCTGACATAGATCATCGTCAGCTTCCTCTCCCGCACGATGTCACGCAGGATATCGAGGATATGAACCTTGGTGGTGACGTCGAGTGCGGTCGTGGGCTCGTCGAGGAGCAGGATTTCCGGATCGCCCGCCAGCGCCAGCGCGATGGCAACCCGCTGCTGCTGGCCGCCGGACAGTTCGTGCGGATAGCGCTCGAGGATCGCCGTCGGCTCGGGCAGCCGGACGGCCTCCAGCAGCTCGATCATCCGCGCTTCGAGCCGGTCCGAAGCCATCCCCGCCTTGATGGCAAGCTGTTCGGCCATCTGGCTGCGGATGCGCATCGTCGGGGTCAGGGTCTGCGAGGCATTTTGCGGAACGAGACCGATATGGCGACCGCGCAGGGCGCGCACCGCCGCATCGCCGAGGTCGAGCATCGACGTCCCGCCGAGCAGCACCTGGCCGGAAAGCGTATCAAGCCCCGGCTTCAGATAGCCGAGCAGGGCGTTGAGCAGCGTGCTCTTGCCGCAGCCGGATTCGCCGACGATACCCAGCGTTTCGCCGGAATGGAGGTCGAAGCAGACATCGCGCAGGATCTGCAGCGGCGGCCCCGCCTTGCGGCGCATGCCGATCGACAGGTTTTCGACGGACAATACCCTGGTCATCCCCGTTCGGCCTCCAGTTTGGCCCGGTCGATGCCGAAGGCCTTGCCGAGCGTATCGGCGGTGAGGTTGATGCCGATGATCAGGCTCGACAGCGCCAGCATCGGTGCCAGCGCTGCCAGCGGGATCACCTGCATGTAGAGGCGGACCTCCGAGATCATCAGCCCCCAGTCGGGATTGGGCGGGCTGACGCCGAGGCCGAGGAAGGACAGCGAGGAAAACCACAGCAGCATCCACGACCATTGCATGGCCCCGTCAACCAGGATGACATTGCGCACATTCGGCAGGATTTCGTGGAAAATGATCGTCGCGGTGCTGTCCCCCGACAGCCGCGCCGCCGAGATATAGTCGCTGGCGACGATGTCGAGGGTGGCCGAACGGGCAATGCGGGCCGAGGGCAGGCCGTAGCAGAAGCCGAGGACCAGCACCATCACCGTGGTGCTGTTGCCGAGAATGGTGACCAGCAGCATGACGAACAGCAGCCAGGGCACCGCCTGGAAGGCATCGATCACCCGCATCAGCAACTCGTCATACCAGCCGCCGACATAGCCCGCCGATATCCCGGTGACAGCACCCCAGCCAACCGCCAGCACGGCGGCGAGAAAGGTGGTGAACAGCGCCTGCCTGCCGCCAAGCAGCAGCCGGGTGAAGACATCGCGGCCAAGGTGATCGGTTCCGAGCCAATGGGCGGCACTCGGCCCGCCAAACATGCTTGCCCCGTCCTGCAGCGAGAAATCATAGGGGACGACCAGCGGCGCGATGAGCATCACCGCGAGATGGAGGACGAGCAGGGTCACCCCGATCTGGCCGGAGCGCTGGCGGAGCAGGGAGGAAAGAACATCACGCAGACCGGCAGGGAGCGCAAGCATCGGCGTCTAGCTCCGCATCGTGCGCAGGCGCGGGTTGGCAAGCACCATCAGGATGTCTCCGATACTGTTGGCAAGGACATAGATGGCGGCGAGGATCGAGGCGACGCCGAGCACCAGCGGCAGGTCGCGGTCGGAAATCGCATCGACCGTCAGCCGCCCGAGGCCGGGATAGTTGAACACCACCTCGACCACCACGACGCCGCCGAGCAGCCAGGCAAACTGCATCGCCAGCAGGCTGATGGCCGGCAGCAGCGCACTCGGCAGCACATGCAGGAAGATCACCCGGAGATAGGGAATGCCGCGCAGATGCGCCATCTGCACGAAGGGGCTTTCCAGCACGTCGAGCACGCAGGAGCGCACCATCCGCAGCACATGGGCGGTGTTGAGGAAGGCGAGCACCAGCGCCGGCGTGGTGATCGAGGCGACGAGTTTCAGCAGCGGCGCATCCGGCGGCACGATGTTGATGCCCGGCAGCCAGTGCAGCCAGATGCTGAACACCAGCACCAGCGCGGTTGCCGAGACGAATTCCGGCACGGTCATGGCGGTCAGCGCCACGGTCGAGACAAGCACGTCGAGAAAGCCGTCGCGGCGCAGCGCGGCGATGACGCCGAGCAGGATGGCGACGGGAAAGCCGATCAGGGCTGCGGCCAGCGCCAGCACCAGCGTGTTGCGGAACCGCAGCAGGATCACCGGCCCGACCGGCTTCTGACGGGCGACCGACTGGCCGAAATCCCCGGTCAGCGCATGGCCCGCCCAGTGGACATAGCGCAGCAGAAGCGGTCCCTGGTCCGGCAGGCTCGCCCGGCATTTGGCCAGCGAGGCAGGCGTTGCCGCACGGCCGAGGCGGGCCGAGCAGGCATCACCCGGCAGCAGGGTGACGGCGCTGAACATGATGAAGGTCACGGCCAGCAGCGTGATGCCGCCCAGCCAGAGTCTCCGCGCGATAATCCCGACCATCTCCCCCTCCCTTTGCCCTCTTGCCGTGCCTATTCGACGTCGACCGTGGCCCAGTCGATGTTTTCCGTGACGAAGGGAGCCTCGACGCCCCTCACGGAATCGCGCAGCACCCTCAGCAGCACCTTGTGATAGGGAATCAGCATGCCGCCCTCGTCATAGAGCTTCTTCTGGATCTCGCCATAGAGCGCCTTGCGGCGGGCAAAATCCGGCTCGGCGCGCGCCTTGTCGAGCATCGCGTCAAATTCGGGATGTTTCCAGACCGAGGGATTCCAGTTGGCGGTCGAGCGATAGACCTCGTTCAGCACCTGGGTGGCGGGCCGCTGGCCCCAGCTGTCGACAAAGGCCGGCCGCTTCATCCAGACACTGTCCCAGAAGCCGTCGGACGCGGTCATCGACAGCTTGACGCGAATGCCGGCCGCCTTGACCTGCGCCTGATAGGCCTCGACGATCTGGACCATGTTTTCCTCCACGTCGGAGGTGAAGATCTCGACATCGATGCCATCGGGATAGCCCGCCTCCGCCAGCAGCTTCCTTGCGCCGGCGATATCCTGATGGCAGTCGGCAAAGTCCGAATGATAGGCGTCGCCGTTCCAGACCGGCGTGTCGCAGCTGACGATGCCGTTGCCGTCGCCGAGCACCAGCCGGGTCAGCGCCTCGCGGTCCACCGCCAGCCTCAGGGCCTTGCGCACCCTGACATCGTCGAAGGGCTTCACATTGGTCTGGAAGTCGATGGCATTCCAGTCGCCGGAGGGAATGTGCTGCAGGGTGAAATCCGGATTGCCGGCAAACAGCGGCGCCTGCTTGGCGTCAATCGTCAGCAGCATGTCGAGCTGGCCGGACAACAGCGCCTGGACGCGGGCCGAGCTGTCGGCAATCGCCACCACCTCGATGGAGGAGAGTTTCGGCTTGCCGCCGTAATAGTCGGGATTGGCCGAAAGCACCGTGGTGCCTTCGGGATCGACGGTTTCGGCGATGAAGGGGCCGGTGCCGATCGGCTTGTCATGCACGCTTTCCGCCGTCGTGCCCTCCGGCAGGATCAGGGCACGATAGTCACCGGCAAGCAGCGGGAAATCCGCTTCCGGCGCGGAGAGATCGAATTCGACCGTCTGGTCGTCGACCGCCTTGATGTCCCTGATGATCGACAGGACGGCGCGCACCGGGCTGTCGAAATCCTTGTCCAGCATCCGCTTGTAGGACCAGAGCACGTCCTTCGCGCCGAAGGCGCGGCCATCATGGAATCTGACGCCGGTCCTGAGCTTGAAGGTCCAGACGGTCAGGTTCTCGCTGGAGGACCAGGAGGTCGCCAGCCGTGGCTCGGGCTTGCCGTCCGGCGTCAGCGTCACCAGCCCGTCGAAGACGATGTTGATGACCGGCCAGAACCGGTTGCCATCATAGGGGTCCATGGTGGTCTTGGCTCCAAAACCGACATCGGTGCCAAGATGCAGCACGCCTTCGGCCTGCGCCGCGAGGGGCAGGCTGAACAGCAATGCTGAGACAAGTGCGATGATCCTGAGCATGACGGGCTCCTCCGCGTTCACGACAACTAAATGATCATTTAGTAGCTTGACTATGTGAAATCTGAATGACAAGCTTTTTTTATATTTGTGCCGAAATTTATGGAAATGAATTGCTCTCCAGCTAAATAACCGTTTATCAATCGGCGAAAAGAAGAGAGCAGACGGGGAGGGGAGCGGAATGGCGGGACGGCAGGCGAAGACGCAGGGTCCATCCGGCACCGTGGCCCCGCCGCGCCTGCGGATGGACAAGGCGGCCCGCAAGGCCGAGCTTCTCGAGGCGACCATCGACGTGCTGGCCGACAGGGGCATCGGCGATTTCACCCTTGCCGACATCGCCCAGGCCGCCAATGCCTCGCCCTCGCTGATCGTCGTGCATTTTGGCGGCAAGGAAAATCTCCTGACGGCGGCGCTCGAACTGATGGGCCGGGAATATTTCGGCGGGCTGCATGCCAGCCAGTTCGGGGCAAGCCGCAGCGCTGCGGAGAAACTGTGGCGGCTGGTCGATGCCGAATTCGGCGGCACCTATTTCACGCCGCGCTATCTTGCCGCCTGGAAAACCTTCTGGGCCGCCACCAATGGCCGCAAGCTCTATCTCGATCTCTTTGCCGACCAGACCCGGCATTTCACCGCCGTGATGACCGAGCTTTGCCGCGAGCTCGTGGCAGGCGGCGATTATCCCGGCCAGGACAGCACGGTGCTGGCCCGGATCCTCGACACGGCGCTGGGCGGCATCTGGCTGGAACTGACCCAGGGGCCGACGCCGCTCACTGTGCCGGAGGCGCAGACCATGGCAAGGACGCTGCTTGCCCATCTCTTCCCGCTGCATTTCACGGTTGACGGCCCCCGGCCCGAAAAAGCGGCCTGAAAAGACGGAATTGATCCCTTCATGAGACTTGCAAGTTACAATATCCAGTATGGCTTCGGCCGCGACGGCAGATCAGATCTGGCGCGCGTGCTCGACGTGGTCCGCGCGGCTGACATCATCTGCCTGCAGGAGGTCGACCGCCACTGGCGCCGCACCGGCATGGCCGACCAGCCGGCCGAGATCGAAGCCCTGATGCCGGATCGCCATGCGGTCTACGGGCCGGGTTTCGATGTCGATGCCAGCGAATGTGTCTCGGGCCGGGTGATCAACCGCCGCCGCCAGTTCGGGGTGATGACCCTGAGCCGCTGGCCTGTTCTCTCCAGCCGCACGGTGATCCTGCCGAAGCACGATACCGGCCCGGCCTTCAACATGCTGACCCAGGCGCTGGATACGGTGATTGCGACCCCTTCGGGGTCTCTCAGGGTGCTGAATGTCCACCTCACCCATACCAATGAAGCCGAGCGGCTGGAGCAGATCGTTGCGCTGAAGGCGCTGCTTGAACGCCACGACCGGGAAGGGGCGGCCTGGAACGGACGCGACGCGGAGGCCGAGGCCTGGCAATGCAGTGATCCCGCACCGGTTTTGCCGGGCGAGGCGATCCTGCTTGGCGATTTCAACGCCGAACCCGACAGCGCCGAATACCGGCTGCTCACCGGCGACAGGGATAATGGTGGTTTCGGCCTTGCCGATTGCCATACGCTTTGCGGCCATGCCCCGATGTCCGGCGTCACCTTCTTCAGGGACGAGGCGCAGGACGCCGATCACGACATGCGCATCGACTATGCCTTTGTCACCAAAGGGCTGACTGACCGGGTGCAGTCCTGCAGGATCGACGAGGCCACTGCGGCCTCCGACCACCAGCCGGTTTTCGTCGAGCTCTGCCAGAGTCTGTCAGGTTCATATTGAACCAGCCAGACTCTGGCTCCCCTTGTTGTCGTTTGTCTTTTCGCTCAAACAAGTTTGAGCGCTCAAACAAGTTTGAGCGGGAAAACCGGATTCCACTTTTCCCTCACAAACTCTAAGGGCAAGGATCGGCAAAGACAGGCGGACCGGGTTACCCTTCATTTCCATCGGAAACGAAATCCCCGCCAACCGCAGCGCGGGCCTTCCGCAGATCTTCCGCCTGCGGACGCGAGCGGAGGTCGAGATCCTTGCGGATTGACTGCGCCACATCTGCCGCCCTCCACCCGGCGGCGTCCATCTCGTGGAAAAGTGCGGCGATCTTTTGCTCGACGATCCGGTCAAGCTCCTCGATGTTTCCAATGTGCATGATACCGTCCTCCTCCGATGATCCGAAAAAACGACCGCAAGCCCCGCAAGGTTCCATGATGCCCCCGGGCTTGCCTGCAACGCGGCCCGATGCCGCAAGGCATTCCACTGGATATTCATAGGCCATGCAAAGGCGGGTCGGCAATGGCACCGGATCTGCTCCGGCCCTCTCCCTTTCAGCGCGTCATCCCGTCCGGGCAGGGTTTGCCCTGCTGCGCTGCGCGAGGCCACTGACATTGATCACGCTGACGCCATGCAATAGAGTGCGATCCGCACGCCACTTTTGCCTGACAAACCCTGGTCTGCGCCGCATGGGACAGCCATTCTGCGCCGGGCTGCGACAGAACGCATTGTCATCCTTGCCGATGTTTAATGCTATGTCATAGCCAGCAACATCAATCCGCCTGAATCAGCCCGCGCCATCTTCTTCGTCCGATCCAGCAAAAAGGCCTGTCCGCGCCCATGTCTTCTTCCTCTCCATCGCGCCGCGCCGGGACTGTCGCCAGGGCCGCATTCGCATGTGTGATCCTCGGGACCATCGCCGTCTATGTCGTTCCTGTCGATACCCGCAATGCCTGGCTGCCCTTCCTCGCCAGATCCGGCCCGGCAGCGCAAGGCGAAGCGCCGAAGGATGCGGCAGGTTCCGGCAGGCATGGCAAGGGTTCCGGGCATGGTGGCGACCGGACGGGTGGTCCGGGCGGACCGCCTGCGGTGGTGACGGTCTCTGCCAAAGCCGGATCGCTCCCCGTGATGCGCCATACGATCGGCACCATCGTGCCGGTCGCCTCGACCGGCCTTGCCAGCCCTGCTGCGGGGATCGTGGCAGCGGTGCTCGGCACCGATGGCGCAACCGTCAGGGCGGGTGATCTGATCGTCAAGCTGGATGACCGCAGCATCAATGCCGGGATTGCCCGCGAAAACGCCAATCTGATGCGCGATCAGGCCGCGCTGGAAAACGCCAATGCCAACCTGAAGCGCACGCGGACGCTGAACAATTCGGGTGCCGGCACCCGGCAGCAATATGACGAGGCGCTCGCCGCCTCGAAACAGGCCGAGGCCGCCATCGCCGTCGACAATGCCAACCTGACCACCGAAAGGGTCGCCCTGACACAGACCGAAGTGCGTGCCCCCTTTGATGGCAAGCTGGGCGTGGTACAGGTGTCGCCGGGTGCCTTCGTGTCTGCGGGCGCAAACATCGTGACCCTCACCCGGATGAAGCCGGTCTTTGCCGAGTTCATCCTGCCGGAAACCGATCTGGCACTTGCCCGCGACGCACTTGCCGATGGCAAGCTCGACGTGGCGATTGCCCCGGTCCTGTCATCGGGCAGCACGGCACCGACATCGGGACCGGTGGTGTTCATCGACAATACCGTCGATACCGCCTCGGGCACCTTCCGGCTGCGTGCCAGGCTCGACAATGCCGATGGCAATCTCTGGCCGGGCCAGTCGCTCGACGTGGAGGTGAGGGCTGGGGAGAAGCGTGGCCTTGTGCTGGTGCCGACCGTCGCGGTGCAGGTGCTGCCGGACGGGTTCACCTGCTATGTGGTTGGTCCCGACAGTTCCGTCTCGGTACGCAAGGTCACGGTCGCCCTGAATGCGGGTGCGATGACCGGGATCAGCGATGGACTGAAGGCGGGCGAAACGGTGGTGACCGAGGGCCAGTCGGGACTGGCCGATGGCGCGAAGGTCATCGTCTCCGGCGCAAAGGCTGCCCCCCTGGACAAGACCGCCGACGGTTCGGGAGCGGCCTTGTGACTGTTTCGGAAATTTTCATTCGCCGTCCGGTCGCCACCATCCTGCTGATCCTGGGCATTCTCGTCGCGGGATTGGCCGGCTATCGGCAATTGCCGGTCGCCGCCCTGCCGCAGGCCGATTTTCCGACCATCAACGTGTCTGCCCAGCTGGCGGGCGCCGCGCCCGACACGATGGCAAGCACGGTGGCGACCCCGCTGATCAAGCAGTTCCAGACGATTTCGGGCATTGACACGATCAGCGCCAGCTCGACGCCCGGCAGCACCCAGATCACCGTCCAGTTCGATCTCGCCCGCGATATCGACGCCGCCGCCGCCGACATCCAGGCTGCCATCGCCAGAGCACAGCGCCAGCTGCCCGGCAACCTTTCGACCCCGCCCGGTTACCGCAAGTCCAACCCCGCCGATTCCCCGGTGCTCATTCTCGCGGTCACCGGCGACAATCTGCCGATCACCCGGCTCGACGATGTCGCCGAAAACATCATCTCGCCGGCCCTTTCGACCGTCTCCGGCGTCGCCCAGGCGCAGGTCTTCGGGGCAAAGAGTTACGCGGTACGGGTATCGGTCGATCCGAACCGGATGGCCAGCCGTGGCCTGTCGCTCGACAGTCTCGCCTCCACCATCGCCGCGGCAAACGACCATTCGCCTGTCGGCACCTTGCAAAACGAAAGCCAGTCGCTGACCATCGACGTCGCCACCCAGCGCAACGATGCCAAAGCCTTCCGCAGCCTGGTCATCGCCCGGCCGAATGGCCGCATCGTGCGGCTGGAGGATGTTGCCAATGTGCGCGACAGCGTGGCGGTGCTGAACCAGGGCAGCTGGCTCGATGGCACGCCGTCGATCGTGCTGGCCGTCCAGCGCCAGCCGGGTGCCAATACGGTTCAGGTCGTCGACAGCATTCGCGCCCGCCTGCCGGACCTTGAGGCCGCCCTGCCGCCGGGCATGCATATAGCGGTCGTCAACGATGCCTCGGTGTCGATCCGCGCGGCGGTGGCCGATGTCGAGAAGACCCTGCTCATCACCATCGGGCTGGTCATTCTGGTGATCTTCCTGTTCCTGCGCCGGGTGACGGCAACCCTCATTCCCGGCCTTGCGGTACCGCTGTCGCTGGTCTCCACGCTCGGCGCGATGTATGTGATGGGCTATTCCATCGACAATATCTCGCTGCTCGGCCTGACACTTTCGGTCGGTCTGGTGGTGGATGATGCCATCGTCATGCTGGAAAACATCGTGCGCCATGTCGAAGCCGGCATGTCGCCCTTCGAGGCGGCCGTCACCGGCTCGCGCGAGGTGGTCGGCACCATCGTCTCCATGTCGATCTCGCTGGTCGCCGTCTTCCTGCCGATCCTGCTGATGGGTGGGATCGTCGGGCGGGTGCTGAACGAATTCGGCATCGTCGTGACCATGGCCATCCTGTCCTCCGCCGTCGTGTCGCTGACCGTCACGCCGATGCTGGCGGCGCGGCTGCCGCAGGACCCGGGCCATGGCGGCACCCGCGACGGCCTGTTCGAGAAAGTGGCCCGGGCCTATGGGCGCAGCGTCGGCTGGTGCCTGAACCACCGGTTCCCGGTCATGCTGGTCTTTGCCGCAACGCTCGGCGCCTCCGGCTACATGTTCTCCGCCCTGCCGCGCAGCTTCTTCCCGACCGAAGACATCGGCATGCTCTCCGTCTCACTCCAGGCACGGCAGGATATATCCTTTGCGGCGATGAGCGCCCTGCAGGCCAGGGCCGCTGCCGCGGTGATGAAGGATCCGGCCGTGGCACATGTCACCTCGACGCTGGGGGCAGGGCCAGGCGGCTCGGCCGTCAATGCGGGCAGCCTGCTGGTGCAGCTTAAACCGGTCGGCGAACGCCCCGCGCTTGCGGACACGCTGCAGTCGCTGCGCCAGGCGCTGGCTCCCGTTGCCGGGCTCAAGAGCTTCATCACGCCGCAACAAAGCCTGCGCTTTGGCGGGCGCAGCTCGCAGAGCCAGTATCAGCTGGTGTTGCAGTCAATCGATGCCGCAGCGGCGCGGCAGTGGTCGCAGGTGCTGGGCGATGCGATGCGCGCCGATCCTGGCCATTTCGCCGATGTCGCCTCGGATCTGCAAAACAACGCGCTCCAGGCGCATGTCGAGGTGGACGATGACCGGGCGAGCAAGCTCGGCATCTCCGCCGCGACGCTGCGCAGCACGCTCGAAGCCGCCTTCGGCAGCTATGTGGTGACCCAGATCCAGACCACCGGCAACAATTACAATGTCATTCTGGAATATGACCAGTCGCGGCAATGGGATGAACAGTCGCTGGCCGGACTCCGGATTGCCTCCGCCTCCGGTCAGCTGGTGCCGCTGGCAAGCTTTGCCAGCGTCACCCGCATAGCCGGTCCGGTGACCGTCAACCAGACCGGCCAGCTGACCGCCGTCACCCTGTCCTTCAACCTGCCGCCGGGCGTTTCGCTCGGCACGGCAACGGCGCGGCTCGATGCGCTGAAGCAGGAGATCGCCCTGCCCCCGGGCGTGACGACCAGCTATGCCGGTGCCGCCCGGATCTTTCAGCAGGCCAGCAGCAATACCGGTCTCCTGATCGCAGCCGCAGTTCTGACCATCTATGTGGTGCTCGGCGTCTTCTACGAGAGCTTCGCCCATCCGCTGACGATCCTGTCCGGCCTGCCGTCGGCGGCCTTCGGGGCGCTTCTCGCCCTCAGGGTCTTCGGCTTCGACCTGTCGATCATCGCCCTGATCGGCCTGCTGATGCTGATCGGCATCGTCAAGAAGAACGCCATCATGATGATCGACGTGGCGCTGACGCTGCAACGGGAGGCCGGGGCAGATCCCGTGCGGGCGATCCATGATGCGGCGGTGCAGCGCTTCCGGCCGATCATGATGACC
Organism: uncultured Gellertiella sp.; assembly: GCF_963457605.1. Classification (GTDB taxonomy): domain Bacteria; phylum Pseudomonadota; class Alphaproteobacteria; order Rhizobiales; family Rhizobiaceae; genus Gellertiella. Next base: position 74,941 of record NZ_OY735138.1, on the reverse strand, counting down.
ACTTTCTGCGCGCTGCTCGGCGCTCTGCCGGTTGCGCTCGGCACCGGGGCGAGTTCCGAGCTGCGCCGCCCGCTGGGCGTGGCAGTGGTTGGCGGCCTGATCGTCAGCCAGATACTGACCCTGTTCATGACCCCGGTGGTCTTTGTCGAGATCGACCGGCTGTCCGCCGTCCTGCGATCCCTGCCGCGCCGGTTGCAACGCCGCAAGGTCCGGCCGGTGGAAAGCGGGGACTGATCCCGATGGGTGATCTCCGGCCACGCCCTGTCCGTTGCGGATGGCGTCATCAGGGGTCTTGCCGGGGACCATGCGGCGTGCTGGAATGCGATGTCGCCCGAGGTCCCTGACCCCGGGCGTTGCGCCCTTGCAAACGCGGAAATGGACCAGACATGAAACTCGCCACTCTCAAGGACAGAACACGCGATGGCCGTCTGGTCGTCGTTTCCAGGGATCTCACCCGGTATACGGATGTCGGGCATATCGCCCGCAGCCTGCAGCAGGCGCTTGACGACTGGGAACATGTCGCGCCCCGGCTGGTCCGGGTGGCCGAGGGGCTGGAAACCGGAACCCAGCCGGTACTGCGGTTTCATGAGCATGACGCGGCCTCTCCACTGCCGCGCGCCTATCAATGGATCTCGGGCACCCCTGAACTCACCCAGCGCGGATCCGGCAATTTCACCGGCCCGCGCGACCCCATCCCCGCCGCCCTTCAGCCTGCCGGCATCGATTTCGGTGCGGAAGTAGCGGTGATCGTCGATGATGTGCCGATGGGAACGGGCGCGACAGAGGCGCGGGAGAAGATCCGCCTTGTGCTGCTGGCCAATGGCGTGACATTGCGCGACCTGCCGATGGATGACGGGCCTGTGCCGATGGGCCGGTCCCTCCAGGCAAATCCCTCCGCCGCCTTCTCGCCGGTTGCGGTGACGCCCGATGAACTGGGGGACGCCTGGCAGGGTGGCAAGCTTTGCCTGCCCTTGCTCGTCGGCCTGGACGGACGGCCCCCGAGCCGGGAAAATGCCGATGCCGACAGGTGGGCCGATTTCGGTCAACTGATCGCCGGGGCGGCCCGAACCCGCCGCCTCACCGCCGGCACGATCATCAGCTCCGGTCGGGGCGCCGCGATGAAGGGGACGGACACGACACCCGTCCTCTCCACCGGCCAATCCGTGCGCATCGAGATGAAGGACCACTCCGGCCACAGCATCTTCGGTGCCATCGAACAGCAAGTGGATACCCGGAGTCTGTCAGATTCACAGTGAACCAGACAGATTCTATGTCTCCTTGTTCTCGTTCGTCTTTTCGCGCGAACTTGTTTGAGCGCTCAAACACGTTCGAGCGCTCAAACACGTTCGAGCGGGAAAAGGTGATCCGCGATCCCGGAACCAGCGGTGCCCGGATCCACCACCTCCGGAACATGCGCCGGCGGCTGGACCGTCATCCTGGCCTCCCGCAGCTCTCAAGCAGGGGGAGTGTGACATTTGAACTTTGCCAGAACAGGACAATTCAACCCTGCGGCTTCATCACATAATCGCGTAATCTATGGTATGGAATTTCACTGGTTTAGTGACAGTGGCAAATCAGCCACTTACAGACTGACAATGGTGCAAAATCGTTACCAATGTCAAGAACACGATACCGACACAAAACTGAAAAAGCCATAGCTTAATTCGAAACTTGTAATATCGGATTATCGAGCGCATCAAAACCCTCCCTCAACACCACGGGATAAATTTACGAGGCCCGCCGCCGCCGCCCCGCTTACGCGTTTTCGCGGCGTCTACACTGTCAGGTCGCTTTTTACAAGTCAGCCTATCAAGAAGCCTATCGCGCGCCATGGGAGACGACTGTTTTACAGGCTCAGGCGGCTTAAGAGACAAATGCGACACAGGCCGGGCCGATTCCGTGGACACCGGACGAGTTGCCGGGGGCAATATTCGTCCAGGAGAGGAGGGACGCTCAATAATCGAGCTATAGTTTTTGGGGCGGGCAGGGGCCACCGACACCGCTTTGCGGCTCAGAGCCCCTTGGAGTGATCCCGGTATGACTGGCGAGAAGTCGAGGGATCGGACCGTGTGAATGGTCCGGTTTTGCGTATCATCGATACGCGATCCCCCATGCCAGTTGTCCGGTTTGTTGGCGTCTCGTCTACCCGAGGACTTATGGTGTCGTGCCATACGGCATCTCCTTCACTGTCGATGGAAAACCACAAACGGCCCGATGCCGTATCACTGTAATAGCAGTTAGCCTTTTCGCTAAACTGCACTTTAGCCCCATCAAACGGCGGTGCCTTAGGCACCGGCCCTTTGACGTGGCGATCAAATCGTGGCTCAGCCACAGATTCGAAGTATTCACCAAGGCGCTTACTCTCATAAGCCCAAATCAATTCGGATTTAGGCGGCTCATCGCCAAAGCGTTCACGCCAAAGGTAAATAAAATAGGAGATAAAATTCTCAGCCGTCTTGCCATGCATCATGAACCGCACAGGACGCATGGCATCCCGAAACTGTTTTGCAGTCCGACCGCGATACCCATTCGGGATGCGGCGGACCTCTGGAAAGCTGTAGCGCAGGTGCTGCGGAGCAAGCCCCTGATCAACATAGCGCTGCGCGAGATCGCGGAAATATGCATCGCCAAGCGGCGGCTTTTTGGACGGCATCGGCCCCCAGCCTTGCTTTTCATGATCAGCGGGGTCTTTAAGGATATACTTGCATGCATACCTGACCGCCTCAGACGTACACTTATCCCAATAGGACCAGCCATGTGGCCAATGCTTTTGCAGGAAATTTTCTCGGATTTTGTGTTCGGGGACCGGCCCCTGCCAATACAAAATTATGTGCCAGTGGGCGCGGCCTTTTTTCGATCCGTACTCACCCACCACGAAATATCGCACCGGATAGCCATCCGACCGAAGGTATTTTAGATATTTCTGCACATCAGAGTAAGTCAGCACGGCGGAGCGGATATGGTCCCTGTCGCCCGTCTTGTCATCCTGGCCATAGGTCAGGGTTACGACGTGCGCAGCCTTTGCAAACTTACTTTCGGCAATGTTGCGACCGACCCAATCATCAATTTTGGTCTCTCGACATTGCCAGCATTCGCGACAGGCCACAAAGCCGACGTCAGCGATTTTCACGGGGTCTAAACACATGGGCTTTCGTGTCCTGTCACTAAATGCACCTATGACCAAGGGAGAGGTATGCCCGCCGTGTCTGCCCCAAATCCCTACAGCCAGCTTTGATCCAAGCGGGCTTTGGGGCAGACACGACTACGCCACCGCCGAACATGCGGCGATGACGTTTCTCAAATGCCGAAAAGGCTAATTCAGACCTGCTTCAACGACGCTCGAAGCTCGCGCCAATTTGCAAGCTCCCAATGGGCGGGGTCCCAGAACTGCCAGTTGCCGCCCCATTCAAGCTTAACGCCTTGCGCGGCGGCTACCTCCGCTCCTACATGGCCGAGGATATCCCATTGCTTGCGAGTAAGGTCCCAAGCTTTGATCCCATGGATAATATCCACAGCAAGCCCGTAGTTATGCGGAGATTGCCCCGCACGGGCCTTGCTGCGGCCACGAATATACGCCTCATTCTGATCGGCGACAGACCTACAGATAGTATGCGCAAACAGCGGCACACCGATTGTCCGCATACGCTTCACGAAGCGTTTTTCGAACTCCAGAATATCAGGATGAGCGTGCGTGCGGTCCGCATGATACTGCTGGCGACCGCAGGCCTCAGACCGGCAATAGACCAGGTCTTTCATCGCCCTCAGCTCAGCTTCGTAACGCCCGCCGATCACCGGCTCGGCTTCGTCAGGACGCCCCATCGCCGGAGCCTCCCGCCTGTTCGCCGCCAGCAACGCCGCCGCCAATCTCGCCGGGTCCTTCACCGCCTGTGCCTTGTGCTGATACAGGCGCTGAACTTGCGCCAGCAGTTGTTCCCTGATCGTCTGTCCTGGCATGTTCGGCCAATCTCCTTTCCATGGCAGCGAGCGCCATTTGATACTCGTCGGCCTGTTGCGCAAGCCGCCGTTCTACGTTGACTTGAGCGCGGTACAGCATTTCTTCCATCGCCGGATTGCGATCCCGCCTTTCGGCGATCTTCGTGAAAATCACGGGGTCATCAATCTCGAAATGCGACGGCTCGAACTCGGCGCAATTGTATTGCACCTCGCCGCGCTCATCATCGAAGAGCAGCGAAAACGCACCATCGATATAAAATTCAATGGTCTCAAGACCTGCCGGAGCGAAGCAAAGGAAGGAAATTTCCCCATCCCGCCGGCTAATCCATACATCCGTCGGCGACTGACAGTTGAGATTAAGGCGCACGAGCCTCTCGACGTCATCCGGCCCGTCGAACCCAAGGGCCTCCTTGGCACGGAGCACGGCCCACCGCGAGAGAGAATTCAGCTTAATGGTCATTGTGCCCTCCTTAGGCAAGGCGCGTCTGCGGAGCGACCGCATAAACGCGATTGTAATCGTCGGTAGCTTCAATGAGGTGGCCCCCGAACACGGTGTTGCCCTCAACAAACACATCCCCTTGCGTAACACATTCAAAGGGATCGCGATTGGTAACGACAAACGGCTTTGTGTGGATGTTCGTGCAAATGTAGAATTCGCTCGACAGCGTCGGATTGAGGACCTCGGAAGCCCAAATCCGCTGACGATCCTCGTCAAACGCCGTGTTGACCTGCGGGCGATAGAACTGCCCGCCAATACGCGGCTGGTCCATATTCCACCGCGCATTCATGGGCTCATACGCAAAGGTTCCGGCAGGCGTGCCGTGGGAACTGTCGATACGCTTATTCTGCACGATGTCGACCTTTTCAGGGTCGAGCTCATCGCGCAGATACTGCGGGAGATCGTTGACATTCCCGGCGGCGAAGAAGGGGTCTTCCTGGCGCTCAAAGAGCTGATCCGGCGTGATCTCTGCAACGAGCATGATCACGCCGCCGCAGCCGACACGCGGCACGCGAAACGCAATTTCGAGTTCCGTCATGCCATTCACCACGGATTTCGTCAGATTGGCGGCATCCGATGCATAGCGTTTCGACTGCCCGAAAATGGTCCGCTGATCCGCAAGAAGCATCGGCCACTTGAATGCCTGTTCCGGAATATTGATCCCGTCCATAAGCAGATCAATGATATAATCGTCTTGCTCATTGAGCTCCTGACGGAGCCGCGCGAAAGCCTGCGTTTTCTTGGCAAGCTCGATATTCGACAGCGAAACGGTAATGCCATTTTGGGCGAGCTCGGCAAAAATATCAGGAACGATATTGCCCGTCACCGCCCTGCCACGCAGCACAAGCTGCGGAGCAGTCGGCAGAAACGCCGTCTGGAATGTCGAGATACTCGCATCACTTTCGCGCACCACCGTATTGAGCTGCGTCGTCGGATTGGACAACAGGCCAACGCCCTTAACGGGCAGCTTGGCATTGATGACATTCAGGGGCACCTGACCATCGATACTCGCGTTATCGAAATCCGGAACCATGTGCTTGAAGCGATCGTGCAGCCAGAACGCAGGCGCAAGGCCGGTATCAAGCCGCCCGCGCAACGTCAGCTCCGGCGAACGGTTCTTCGCGCGGTAATTCCAGATCAGATTATAGGCCTCCAGATAGGCAGAATTCACCATCTGCGTTGGCTGGCCGTGCAAACCGAGATATTTGTAAACCGGATTGCTGCCATATGCGCCGAAGGCGATTTGCTCGATATACGGTACAACGGGTTGCCCCACGATAGGGGGCTTGCCCTCATGCGACAGATTGAGCTGGTCCATCGACCCGTTGAAACGGGCGAGAGCCAGCATCGGCACGAAATAGGCCATCACGCGAACATTGATCGCGTTCATGAGGACCTCAACAGTTTCCATATGTTCGAAACTGATCCGCATCTGCCCAGAGCGCACCGCATCTTCACGCAGTACCGGGATCGCGGCGAGGGGGACCATCTTGCCAGCAGGCAGGGAGGTCAGGTTATTGATAGACTGACGCCGAATGGTGCGCGGTACAGCGATAGGCTGTGTCCGCATGCGATTGATATCAGGCCCATTCGGAGCCTTCAAAGACGGAATGCTCATTTTTTCGTTCCTTTCCTGAACGTTTTCAACATTTTACGCAGTTTCGCCCGACGACGGGCGCAGGCACGGCAAAGCTTCACCATGGCGTGTTCAGCGCACCTCCTTTCATGATTTTTTGGGCTCGTTTTTGCCGCTCTTCATAAGACGGCAAAACCTTGACCTTACGGCCAAACGGCATCGGATGTGCCTTTTGCTGCTTAATACGATCGTTGATAACGTCGTACAGCTGCCAACCAGAGGTTTGCGCTTCGCCCAACCCGGCACCCTTGAACACATCGTCATCAGGCAACGCCGGATTAGGAAGCCAGACTTCCTTGCCATCTCGGCCCGTCCATTTGGTATAAAGCGGCAACACCTCGCCGTTTGGACCGGCCCCAATACCCGATTTCGGCTTAGAAACAGAGCCCGACCCGTAACCAGCACGCCCGCGACGTACGCCGGACAGCGTTGCAGCCTTCGCACTCGCGAGATTAGATGCAATCACGCTCATCCGCTCCTGCCGCTTAAGGTCATAGTCAGGATCGTACGAATTCGCGAAAGTCTGACCACCCGCGATAATGGCATCACCCAGCGAGGTATCCGCCACTTCACGCCGCGACAGCAGAGGCAAGCCGCTATTGGCATAGGAGGTCCCGCCGTTGCGCAGCACGGTCAGAGGGTTAAACCCCGCTCGCTCAGCGTCAACAACGAGACGATCAAGGGACCCGCGATCATACGCCCGCTGTTCATCCCGCGCCGCAATATCGTTCTGATACTGCCGATCCGCAGCGCTCTTTTGGGCACTGGCGTTGATCGCTCCGCCGATAAGTCCAGTTGCTGCCGACGCAAGCGCGGGCAGCAGAAACTGCAGGAATTAACGACCCTCCTGTGTCTGGCGGATATAGACAGAGGCGAGATCGACGGCTAGCATCGCGCCAGCAACCACCCACGCCTCAAGACGTGCCGCAATGGCCGGATCAACGACCATCGCGCCAGCCGTCGCACTGGCAGCAAGAGCGCCAACACGACGGGCGAGGGGCAGAACAAGAACAGAAACAAGACGTTTCATAAACGCATCCTTTCAAGCGTTCATGAAATTCCCCAATTAGATCAGATAATCTATGTTATGGAACTTTCAAACCATCCCCGATGGCGGGCCGGAGTTTGTCAGGAAAACCTGTGCGCGCGGGAAAGCCGGATTCCAGCCGCAAAATCCTGTCTTCGGGTGCCTGTGCCACTTCGGGCTCGCCAATCGTTCATCCGCAGCAAGGTCAAGCCATCCGGCGATGCGCCTGGGAGCGGGTGCCACGCCAGTCATGACCACATCAGGGGATGTGCTTTATGTTGTTGTTTATAAATATTTTTTTCCTGCGCGTGGGCGGGATCCGGTCGGGCGGGAGCCCTCCGGCCTCTCCCCCCTGCCGGAAGACCGGCCATTGCCGGCACCGGTCACGAGCGTGCGGCAGAGCGGCAGACCGCGCCGTCAGGATCTCTCCTCCGGAATATTCAATTTCGGGTGGGACCTGCTCTTCGCCCTTGTTCAGAACTCCCCTGACCCGTTGAATATTTTGCATAAATGGCGTTGACTCCGGCGAGATGCCGGGCGATGACCACGGTCCTGGCAGACCATCGGCTGCGGCTGGGGACGTGCGCCTGCGTTCGTTCCTTCCTGAATTCAGGGCAGAACAGGGCGCGCGAAAACATGGGCGTGGCGTCCTTGTCGCTGCGCACGCGCCTGCGTTCCGGTGTTTGCCATCACGCCTCTGTCGCTATGGAAGATGTCCGATGAAATTCCTGTCTGCTACTCCGCCCCTGTTCACTCTGGACGAAATCGAAGGGCATGCACGACGGCATTTCGGTCTTGAAGGTACCATTACCCCCCTCTACAGCGAGCGCGATCAGAATTCCCGGCTGCGTGCCGCGGATGGCACGGCTTTCATCCTGAAGATCGCCAATGCGGACGAACCCTTCGACATGCTGGATTGCCAGATCGGCGTGCTGCGCCATATCGAAAGGGTCGCGCCGGATATTCCGGTTCCCCGCGTCCGGCTGACCGTCAATGGCGAAAAGACCGTCAGGATCACCGCCGCCGACGGTCGCAGCCATGATTTCTATGTGCTTTCCTATCTGGAGGGCGATCTTGCCGCGCAGGTGGCGATGGATGCCCAAACCTTCCGCCGCGTCGGCGCGATGCAGGCACGCCTGGGCCTCGCCATGCGCGGCTATTTCCACGCCGCCGCCGGCAACCGGGACCTGCTCTGGGATCCCCGCATGGCTGACCGGTACCGGCCCTATCTCACCTTCATCGCCGAACCGGACCAGCGTGATCTTGTGGCTGCGGCCATCGACCGTTTTGTCGGGACCGTCAGGCCGCAGCTCGACACTCTGCGCGCCCAGGTGATCCATTGCGACATGCATGAGCATAATCTGCTGCTCGGCCCCGGCAGGGACGTGGCCGGCATCATCGATTTCGGCGACATGCTGCATGGGCCGCTGATCTTTGATCTTGCCGGAGCGGTCTGCGATTTCATCACCGCGCCTGAACGGGTCGAGATGGTGCTCAACGCGCTGACCGCCGGCTATCATGGCGTCACGCCGCTCGAAGCTGCGGAGGTGGATCTGCTCTACGACCTGGTGATGACCCGGCTGGCCATCACCCAGCTGATCAATGCCTACAGGCGCAGCGAAACGCCGGATGTGCCCAATTACATGGATGTGGAAGGGTTCGGGGCGGCCGATGCCATGCAGGCGCTTGCCGCGCTGGGCCGCGCCAGGGTGACGGCGATCCTGCGCAAGACCTGCGGCCTGCCGCAATCGCAGCCGCAGGCCAATGAGGTCGAAGAGCTGATCCGCCGCCGCCGCAAGGCGATGGGATCGGAACTCTATGTGTTTTACGATCCGCCGCTGCATCTGGTGCGCGGCGAGGGCGTCTGGCTGCATGCCGCCGATGGCACCTCCTATCTCGACTGCTACAACAATGTGCCGATTGTCGGCCATTGCCAGCCTGATGTGGTGGAGGCAATCGTCCGGCAAAGCCGGTTGCTGAATACCAATACCCGCTATCTCGGCACCCAGGTTCTCGACTATGCCGAGCGGCTGACCGTCCTTGCCGGTGGCGAGCTCTCGGTCTGCACCTTCGTCAATTCCGGCAGCGAGGCCAATGACATCGCCTGGCGGATCGCCCGCGCCTGGACGGGCGCACAGGGTTTCCTCACCCAGGACTTCGCCTATCACGGCATTACCGAGGCCATCGACGCGGTCTCGCCTTCGGCCAACCGCACGGGCACGCTGGCCCGGCATGTGCGCACGCTGATGGCACCGGACCGCTACCGGGCCGGGCCTGCCGGACAGGATGCGGACTTTGCCGGGACATGTGCCGCGGATGCCGACCGGGCGATTGAATCGCTGGCCCGCGATGGCATGAAGCCCGCCGCCGTCATCGTCGATTCCGCCTTTATCGCCAATGGTCTGCTGGAACCGGTGCCGGGCTATGTCGCCGGGGTCTTCGACCGGGTGCGGCGGGCCGGCGGATTGTGCATTGCCGATGAGGTCCAGTCGGGCTTTGGCCGGATGGGCCAGCATTTCTGGGGTTATCAGATGCATGGCGTGGTGCCGGACATCATCACCATCGGCAAGCCGGCCGGCAATGGCCATCCGATCGGTGCCGTCATCACCCGCCCGGAAATCTACGACCACTTCATCCGCCAGAGCGCCTTCTTCTCGACCTTTGGCGGCAACAATGTTTCCTCCGCCGCCGGTCTTGCGGTGCTCGACGTGATCGAGAACCAGAAGCTGATGGAAAATGCCGCAACACTCGGGGCGCATGTCAAGGCGGGCCTGCTCGCCCTCAAGCAGCGCCACAGCCTGATCGGCGATGTCAGGGTGAGCGGTCTCGCCATCGGCATCGAACTCGTGACCGACAGGGAGTTGCGCACGCCCGCTGCGGCTGAGACCAAAAAGCTGGTCAATCTCCTGCGTGATCACCGGGTTCTGGTTGGCTCGGAAGGGGTCGACGGCAATATCATCAAGATGCGCCCGCCGCTGGTCTTCACCCGCGCCGATGCGGATTTTGCCCTGCAGGCGCTGGACCGGGCGTTTTCGGCGCTGTCGGCGGCCTGACAACCTTTCGGGGGAAGGAGCAACGGACATGGATACCAGGATCTATCACAATCCCGCCTGCGGCACCTCGCGCAACACGCTGGCGATGATCCGCAATGCCGGCATCGAGCCGGAGATCATCGATTATGTCACGACCCCTCCGGACAAGGAGGCGCTGCGGACAATGATTGCGGCGGCCGGGCTTTCGGTGCGCGAAGCCTTGCGGGAGAAGGAAGCGGTGGCCGCGACGCTGGGACTGGACAGGCCGGAGATCACAGACGAGGTGATCCTGGATGCGATGCTCGCCCATCCGATCCTGCTCAACCGGCCTTTCGTCATCACGCCGCTCGGCACACGGCTTTGCCGCCCCTCGCAACAGGTGCTGGAGATCCTGCCGGACACCCACAGGGGGCCGTTTTCCAAGGAAGATGGCGAAGTGGTGCTGGACGCAAGCGGCAAGCGGATCTGAGCGCAGGTCTGGCGGGGGCCGGCCTGACGTCTGTCAGGTTCAATATCAACCTGACAGACGTCAGGCTGCCGCACCCCTCAGCCGATGAGTTTGCTGATCCAGCCCTTTTTGGCCGCGGGTTCGCCGCCGGTTTCGGGCTCTTCCGGCCCCTTCTCCGGGTCCGGCGAAGGCGCGCCGACAATGCCGCCAAATGTCTCGAAGAAATCGCCCGCCAGTTTCCTGGCGGTGCCATCAATCAGCCGGCTGCCGAGCTGGGCGAGCTTGCCGCCGATTTCGGCCTTGACGCTGTAGTGCAGGATGGTGGCGGCCCCATCGGCCTCGAGCTTCACCTCGGCCCCGCCCTTGGCAAAGCCTGCCATGCCGCCCGAGCCCTCGCCTGATATCGTGTAGCCATTCGGCGGATCGAGATCGGACAGCGTCACCTTGCCGGAAAAGCTGGCCTTGACCGGCCCGATGCGCAGCGTGACCTTCGCCACCATCCCGGTGTCCGAGGTCTTTTCGATACTGTCGCATCCCGGGATGCATTGCCGGAGCACGTCGATATCGTTGAGCCCGGCATAGACCGCCTCGCGGCTGGCGTCGATTCTCTGGGAACCCGTCATGTCCATGGTCAAAAATCTCCCTGTCATCCGCCGGGGCGGCAAGGCATGCCTTCGCTCCCGGCTTGCGGATGTTATCGTGAGATCAGCGCAAAGCAACTCCTGCTTTGGCGTCTGTCCGGTTCAATGTGAACCAGACAGACGCCAGGCGGGGTATCAGCCCTCGACCAGCCCGTCGAACACCTCCAGCAAGGCGGTGCTGATCGCCTGGCCGAGCGCTGCGGCACTGGCGGCAAGGGCGGTGTCGTCGCCATCGCGGGCGGCGAGCGCAAAATGCGCGCCCTCCCCGGTGACGATTTCCTGCGCCCGCTGAATGGCCCAGAGGGCGAAATCGCTTCGCCCGGTAATTTCGACGGTTTCCATATTCTCTCCCTGCGGGATTAACGCTATATCTGATATCAATTCTCTGCTGCGTGATGCCCGACCGTCCTTTCGGAGACAAGACCAGGCCTCACCTTATACCCATGATCCCAGACAGGACTTGCCCGCAGACGATGACAGGACCATTTTCCGGAAAGACGGCACAATTCGACCTGTTTGCCGAAGCAGGGGCCGACGCGCACCAGCCCTCCGGGCGACGGGCGACGCGGATGCCGGTGAGCGACGAGGACATGGTGCAGCGCCTTCTCGCCTCGGGTCGCTACAGGATCCTGCGCAGGCTCGAGCCGCGCCCGGTCTGTCCCCGGCCGAGACCGGGTTTCCCGCTCACAGGCGTGATTGTCGATACGGAAACCACCGGCCTCAACCATCGCAAGGACGAGATCATCGAAATCGGCCTGATTGCCTTTTCCTTCGATGCGGATGGCATGATCGGCGATGTCACCGGCAGCTATGGCGGGCTGCAGCAGCCGGGCATCGCCATTCCCGGGGAGATCACGCGGCTGACCGGGATCACCGATGCCACGGTGGCGGGCGCGGCCATCGACCTTGACGCGGTGCAGCGGCTGATCGAACCGGCGGACCTGGTCATCGCCCATAATGCCAGCTTTGACCGGCCTTTCTGCGAGGCCCTTTTGCCGCTGTTTGCGCAGAAGGCCTGGGCCTGTTCGGTCCGGGAGGTCGACTGGGCAGCGCGAGGTTTCGAGGGCACCAAGCTTGGCTATCTCGTCGGCCAGTCCGGTTATTTCCACGAAGGGCACCGGGCGGTGGACGATTGCCAGGCGCTGCTGGAGGTGCTGTGCGGCGCAAGCGCCACGGGGCGGGCAAGCGCCTTTGCCGAACTCTGGCAGGCGAGCCATAGGGCCGATATCCGGCTGTTTGCGGAAGCCGCCCCCTTCGACATGAAGGATCACCTGAAGGCGCGCGGCTACCGCTGGTCGGATGGCAGCGACGGCAAGCCGAAATGCTGGTGGACGGACATTGCCGAAGCGGCCCTTGCCGACGAACTCCACTATCTCCGGACCGACATCTACCGCTGGCCCGACGCCGATCCCCCCCTCCGCCGCATGACGGCTCTAGACCGTTACCGCAACTGACGGCGTTTCCCGCGGGGCCGGCGCCGCCCGGCTGGCGAACCGGTCCTACAGTTCGCGGTAGGACCGGTCGGTGCGGTCGAGGGTGGATTTCAGGTGGTCGAAATGGGCATAGGCCATGCCGCGATAGGGCAGCCAGCCATCGGCGGTTTTCTGGGCGAGTTCCGGCGACATCACATTCAGCTTCTGCCCGGTGGACCAGGCAAGGATCAGGGTCCTGGCGGCGCGTTCGAAGAAATACAGATGCTCGAAGGCCTCGGCGACCGAGGGACCGGTGACGGTGACGCCGTGATTGCCCATCAACAGGACCGGATGATTGCCGAAGGCGCGGGCAAGCCGGACCCCCTCTTCCGCCGCATCGGCAATGCCGCCGAAATCATCGTCGACCCCGACCAGCCCGTAAAACCGGGCGGTATTCTGGTCAATCGGCAGCATTGCGGGATCCTTGAGGCTGGCCAGTGCCGTGGCATAGGGCGGATGGCAATGCAGCATGACCCGCACCGACGGCATCTCGCGGTGGATGGTGCCATGGATGCACCAGGCGGATGGATCAGGCGCATCGGGTCCCGCCATCACGCTGTCATCCCCGGCATCGAGCAGCAGCAGGTCACCCGCCCGGATCGCACCGAAATGCCTCCAGCGCGGGTTCATCAGGAAACGCCTGCCATTGCCTGAAATCGCGGCACTGAAGTGATTGCCGACGGATTCGTGCCAGTCGAATTGCACCGCCAGCCGGAAGGCTGCGGCAAGATCAATGCGCAGCTGATCAATTGCGTCAGCATCGAGATCGCCGGACAGGGACAGGGCTGGCATGGTCATCGCTTCACGCTCCATTGAATGGCGCAGCCCACAATCCCGGAGCGCGCCGACGGGAAGCTAATCCATTCTTCCGGAATTCGAAACAGGGCGTTCTCTGATTTGAAGTGCAACAGGCATCCGTTTAAAGGATGCCGTTATGGGTCAGCATTATCAGCATTTTAGCGCTTTTGAGCGCAACTTTCTCCAGAGCCGTTTGAATATGGGCAACACGCAGGCGTGGATCGCTCTGGCTCTTGGCCGGTCGCGATCGACTGTGTCTCGGGAGGTTCGCCGCAACGCGCCGCCAGCGTCGCCTTCTCACTCATGCTATGACGCGGGCATTGCTTCCAGAGCCTCTTTGTCGCGCCGCCGTCGCGGACTGGTCAGGCTTGCGGAAGGGACGGCCTTGCGGGAGACTGTTTTCAGGCAGATACGTCTGGGCTGGTCCCCGCAGCAGATTTCCGGCAGGTTAAAGCACATGGACGAGCCCGAGACAGTGGCGCACGAGACGATTTACCGGGCGATCTACATCCTGCCGAAAGGCGAATTGCGCAAGCAACTCATAGGCTTGCTTCGACAGGGGCATAAATTGCGCCGCCCCCGCGCTCAAGGCAAGGACCGGCGCGGCAGCCTGCCTGGCATGGTGTCGGTGCATGCGCGTCCGGCGTCCGTGCTGACCCGTGAACTGCCCGGCGACTGGGAGGGTGACCTGATCAAGGGCGCCGGAAATGCCAGTTGCATCGGCACGCTGGCCGAACGCAAAACCCGCTATGTCATTCTGACGAAGATGAAGGATGCCAGCGCGGATGCAGCACTTGCCGGGTTCTCGCGCGGCCTGTCGCGTGTCCCTCAAGCGATGCGCACCAGCATGACCTACGACCAGGGAAAAGAAATGGCTCAGCACACCGAGCTGGCTAAGCGGCTGAATATAAAAGTATATTTCTGCGATCCGCATAGCCCGTGGCAGCGACCCACCAACGAAAATACCAATGGCCTGATCCGCCAGTATCTGCCAAAAGGCATCGATCTCAGCATCTACTCCCAGAAGGACCTCGACAAAATCGCCGACAGCCTCAATAATCGACCAAGACAAACACTCGGATTCAGAACACCCCTCGAAGCCTATCAAACCGAAATCTCAAACCAGCCTGTTGCACTTCAGAAATGAGACCGCCCAGGTTTTCCGTTCCTGGGACAGGGGCAGGAGCAAGCGCATGTGCGGGTGGATGTTGCACCGCCTCAGAGCAGGTGGCAGCCTGCCCCCTGGCGCAGGTCGAGACCGATGGCTGAACCCGTGGCGAGCCCGATCCGGTCACCCTGGCGTGGCACGTCGACGGACAGCGGTTCCGAACCGGCAATGTCCACCCGGAGCCGCAGCGATTTGCCATGGAACACCACGGCGCTTGCCCGTCCCCGGATCGCGGCCTTGTCCGGGCTCACGGCAATCTCCAGATCTTCAGGCCGGATGCCCGCCGTCAGCCTTTCACCGGGGGAGACGGGCCGACTGCCTTCCGCTGGAACATGGAGCCGGAAGGTGCCGAAATCCAGCCCGATCCGGCCGTCGCCGACAGATGCGACCGTGGCGGGCAAGAGGTTCATGGTGCCGATGAAGCCGGCGACGAAGCGGGTGGCGGGACGGTCATAGAGTTCGGCGGGCGTGGCGATCTGTTCGATCCTGCCCCGGTTCATCACCACGATGCGGTCGGAGATCGACATTGCCTCGGTCTGGTCATGGGTGACCATGACGAAGGTGGTGCCAAGCTCGGCCTGCAACCGCTTCAGCTCCAGCTGCATCTGCTCGCGCAAATGCGCGTCGAGTGCGGAAAGCGGTTCGTCGAGCAGCAGCACCCGGGGTTCGCAGACCATGGCGCGGGCAAGCGCGACGCGCTGGCGCTGGCCGCCGGAGAGTTCGCCGACACGGGCCATGATCTTTTCCGGCAGGCCGACCAGTTCCAGCGCCCGGACGATCTTCGCCTTCCGCTCGGCTGACGGGATCCGCCGCAGCGACAGGCCGAAATCGATATTGTCATGGACATTCATGTGCGGAAAGAGCGCATAATCCTGAAACACCGTATTGACCGGCCGGTCATAGGGCCGGAGCCCGGTAATATCCTCCCCGTCGAGCAGGACGGTGCCGCTGGTCGGGCTTTCAAAACCGGCAATCACCCGCAGCGTCGTGGTCTTGCCGCAGCCGGACGGGCCGAGCAGGCTCAGGAATTCCCCCTGGCCGATGGCAAGGTTGATGTCGTCGAGCCCGACCAGCCCGCCCGGAAAGACTTTTCGGACATCGCGGAGGGAAACAAGGTCTCCCCTGGGGGATGCTGTGCTGTCAGCCATTGGTCGGCTCCGGCGGTTTGTTGGTGTTGATCCACAGGATCTCCGCCTTGACGGGGCCGAGATTCTTGAAGGCATGCATCAATGTGCTCTTGAAGGCGAAGCTGTCGCCCTGCTTCAGCTGATAGGTGCCGCCGTCGATCTCAAGCTCGATCTCGCCTGCCAGCACATAGCCGAATTCATGGCCGGTATGGGCATAGGCTTCCGCCGTGCCGCCGCCGGGTTCGACGGTGACCAGCATGCCGCTGAGTGCCGAGGCGGGTGGCGACAGCAGCCATTTGGCGATGCCTTCCGAGCGCACCGGCAGCGACCGCCGCGAGGTGCTGCGCACGCAGTAAAGGTCGTTGCCGGTCTCGCCGCCATCGCCGATCAGCGCGCTCGGCTCGACGGCGAGCGCTGCGGCAAGCGGCCAGATCACCTTGACGCGCAGCGACGACAGGCCCCGCTCGATCTGGCTGAGCGCGCCGATGGAAATGCCGGTCCGTGCCGCCAGATCATTCAGCGACAGGTTGCGTTCGAGTCTGAGGGCCCGCACCCGCCTGCCGACGATCACATCGGCTTCGGCTGCGTCCCGGGCTTGTCTGATTGCCACATCTTCCAAAAGCCAGGTCCTTCGTCAGGGTTCAGTTCAAGGTATTCCGCGCCATGGTGCCTATCCGATGTGAAAAAGGGAAATCGGATCGCAAATAGATATAGGTTCGTTGAAATACCGGGGGGCAGTGTAATATTTCCCCATGCACAGGAAAGTGCACGCATGGCGCGGAATTTCGTTTCTCAAAGGTCAGCCACCGGCCTTCACCTTCTCGAAAATCTTGGCAAGATCGTCGTTCTGCTTCATTGGACCGGTGAATACGGTGGTCTTCAGCATGTCGTCGGGGTTGGAGGGCAGTTCCAGCTTGTCGAGTTCGGCCTTCGGCACGGCGGCAAAGGCCGTGGTGGTCGAACTGCCATAGCCATCGTTCTCGATCAGGTACTTGCCTGAATCCGCCTCCAGTCGGCTGTTGATGAAGTCATAGGCAAGATCGACATGCTTGGCATCCTTCATTAGCACATAGCCGCAGGTCCAGGTCAGCATGCCTTCCTTCGGATGCATGTATTCGACCGGCACGCCCTGCTTCTTCAGGGCGACGGCAGAGGCATTCCAGGTCATCGCCGCCACCAGTTCGCCGCTTGCCAGCGACTGTTCGACCGAGGTCATGTCGGTCGTGTAGGTGGAGATCAGCGGGCGCTGTTCGCGCAGCTTGGCGGCCACCTTGTCGAGGCCCGCCTTGTCCATGTCGAACGGGTTGACGCCTGCCAGGAGGGCTGCGACCAGCGGCGTGTCATGCACCGCGTCGATGGTTGCCATCCGCCCGGCATATTGATTGTCCCAGAGCAGCGCCCAGCTCTTGTCGGGGTTCTTGACCAGATCGGTGCGGTAGAGGATCGAGGTATTGCCCCAGTCCCACGGCACCATCCAGACCTTGCCGTCGCCGGCCTTCAGATCCGGCAGGTTGCGCAGGGTCGGGAAGATCTTGTCCCAGTTCTTCAGCCGCGATGTGTCGATCGGCTGCAGCAGGCCTTCCTTGTTCCAGCGGGCGATCTTGTCATAGCAGGGATGGGCGATATCCGGCCTGAAGCCCGCCTTGACCTTGGTGAAGGCGTCATCATCATCGCCGAACATCGAATATTCGACCGCATCGGGATGGGCGGCATTGTAGCTCTTGCTGAAATCCGGCAACTCATAGCCCGACCAGGTGAAATAGCTGAGCTTGTCACCCGCATGCGCCGGGCCCGCCGCCGCCGACAGCGCCAGAAGCGCACCGCCCAGAAGGCTGCCGAGCGCCTTGATGGGTCCCGAAATCCGTGCCGTTGTCATCTGCCTTCTCCTCATGGTTATGGTTCTTGTCATGGTGTCGGTGACCTATCGCAGCGGGCCGCGACGGCGCAGCAGTTCGGCGGCGCTGGCGATCAGAATGCTGAGGCCGAGGATGGCGCTGCCGAGCGCCATCACCACCGGCAGGGATTTCGGAAAGCGCAGCTGGCTCCAGATGAACAGCGGCAGCGTCTGGTCGGTGCCGGCCAGGAAAAACGCGATGATGAATTCATCGAAGCTGGTCAGGAAGGCCAGCATGAAGGCCGAGCCGATGGCAGAGGCCGACAGCGGCAGCATGATCCGCCACAGCACCAGCCATTCCCGCCCGCCGAGATCTTCCGCCGCTTCCGGAATGCTGCGCGGGATCTGCACGAAGCGGCTGCGCATCACCGTCACCGTGGTCGGCAGTCCGGCGAGGACATGGCCGAGGATGATGGCGGTGCGCGACGGGCCGAGGCGTGCGAGATTGACGAGGATCAAAAGCGCGATGCCGATGATGACGCCGGGGATCAGGATCGGCAGCCGGGCAATGGCGGAAATCACCCGCGACAGCGCCGACTGGCCGAAGACATCGAGCCAGGCAATCGTCACGCCGGTCAGCGTCGACAGGGTTGCCGCCGTCAGCCCGACTTCGAGGCTGGTCAGGACCGCATGCTGCAAGGCCTCGTTTCCGGAAAGCGCCCGGTACCAGTCCAGCGTGAAGCCCTTCAGCGGGAAGGCCGCCTGAATGGCATCGTTGAAGGAAAACAGCGGGATCAGCGCCACGGGCAGGTAGAGAAACACCAGATAGGCCATGACATAGGCCCAGAGCAGCGAGCCGGAGCCTGCACTTCGCGCGGAGACACTCATTGGCGGCTCCCGTAGCGGCGGTCGACGAAGCGCACCAGCAGGATGACGAGGAGGATCAGCGCCATCACCGCCACCGACAGGGCAGCGCCGAAGGGCCAGTCATTGGCCTTGCCGAACTGCGCCTGGATCAGCGAGCCGATCATCGTGCTCTGCGGCCCGCCGACCAGCGCCGGGGTGACATAATCGCCGACGGTCGGCACGAAGACGACCAGCGCGCCGGAAAGCACCCCCGGCATCGAATAGGGCAGCACCACCCGGCGAAAGGCGGTGAAGGGCCGCGCCCCGAGATCGGCCGCCGCCTCGAACAGCGAGCGCGGCATGGTGTCGAGCGCCACGAAGACCGGGAGAATGGCGAAGGGTGCATAGGCATGGGCCAGCGTCAGCACCACCGCGCCGGGCGTGTTGAGGAAGGCGGTGCTCGGCTGGGAGATCAGGCCGGTGCCGGTCAGAACGGAATTCAGAACGCCATTATAGGCAAGCACGATCTTCCAGGCAAAGACCCGGAGCAGGTAGCTGGTCCAGAACGGCAGCGTCACCAGAAACAGGATGATGCCCCGGTGCCGACCGGCGTGAAAGGCGAGGAAATAGGCGACCGGATAGGCCGTCACCACGGTGGCGAGCGTCACCAGCCCGGCAATCACCACCGAGCGCAGCGCCACAAGACCGTAAAGCGGATCGGTCAGGACGGTCACAAAATTGCCAAGGCTGCCGCCCGCCCCGAGCAGCGAGCCATCATTGTCGCGAAATGCCAGAAACAGCACCAGGCCGAGCGAGAACAGGATCAGCACGAAACAGGCGAGAAGCCCGGGCAGCAGCATCAGGCCGTGGAAGAGCTTTCGCCCTCCTCCGCTCCCTCGCTGCTGCCCGAACGCTACGGTCACCGCATTACCTCTTCAAGTATCTTCAATTACGTGAAATATGCCTTATTATTTTCATATATCAGCGAATTGTCAAGCGCTTTTATCGCTCGAACGCATCAAGCATCCGGTACCAGGCGATCAATCCCGCCACGCCCACCTTGCGGAAGCGGTGAAAGGGGATGGGAACGATGGGGGAAAGCGGCAGGGGAAGATGGCCGGGATCCGCATCGAAGAGATAATCGGCAAGCCGTGGTCCGGCGGCCACCATCATGCCGACGCCCCGGCCCTGGCAGCCGGCCATGGCCAGCAGTCCGGCGGCCGGCTGATGCAGATGCGGCAGGTGATCGGCGGTCACCGCCACCCGGCCAAACCAGCGCTTGTCGATGGCAACCCCGGCAAGTACGGGAAACAGCCGTCGCATCGCCCGTTCCAGATGCGCCCAGTCGCCCTCGCCGCGCGGCAGGCGCATCGGCCCGCGCCCGCCCAGAATGAGCCGCCCGGTGGCGGTCTTGCGGTAATAGACGAGGATGCGGCGGGAATCCGAGACGCATTGCTGGCCGGGCAGAATACGGCTGGCAAGCGCCTCGCCGAGCGGCGCGGTGGCAATCTGCAGCGAATGCAGCGGAATCAGGCTTTGCGCGAGGCCGGGGATCAGCCGGTCCGAATAGGCATTGGTGGCGACCAGCACCTTGCGCGCCCGGAGCGTGGCACCGGTTTGCGTCACCGCCCGCCAGTCGCCGTCACCGCCTTCAAGCCGCAGGCAGGCCTGTCCTTCGCTGATCATGGCGCCTGCCGCGCGGGCAATGCGGGCGAGTTCCAGTTGCAGGGCGAGCGGATTGATGGTGCCTGCCCGCCGGTCGAAGAAGCCGCCGAGATAATTGCAGGTGCCGATCCGGGCCTGGATTTCTTCGGCATCCAGCAAGGCGACATCGGCCCCGAGCGCCCGCCACTGCCGGTGTCGCTCGGTGGCCGCCGCTATCGCCTTTTCCGTATGGCAGGCCTGGATCCAGCCCGCCCTGACATGGGGAACCGCAAGCCCCTCCCGCACGATCAGGTCGAAGACCGCATCGGCGGTGCCGGCGGCAAAGCCGGTCACCGCCTCTCCCCGCCGCTCGCCATAGTGGCGGAGCAGCCATTCGGGATCATATTTGAGGCCGGGAATGACCTGCCCGCCATTCAGCCCGCTGGCATGGGCCCCAAGCCGTCCGGCTTCCAGCACCAGCACGGACCGGCCCGCGCGCGCCGCATGCAGCGCCGCCGACAGGCCCAAAAACCCGCCGCCGACGATCAAAAGATCGTGAAGCCGGCCGGAGGGCGGCAGACTGGTGTCCATGCCCTGCTCTGTGACCGATTCCGACCAGACCGGGTCCGCGAAACTGCGCATCGGGACATCCCATGTTTCACAATAATGAAATGGTATGCGCGGAATTCAGAAAATGCAAATCTTATTGTTTCAGAATATGAAGAAGCAGATATATATCTGAAAATCCGCTGCCTCGCCAGTGGCAAGCCGGGGCCTTGAAGGGGCGCGTCATGCCTTTCCGGGCGGCACGGCCCCCGGTGCATTTGGAAACGGTTATTGACAAGCCCTGACCTCCTTGCTATGTGAGACCGATCCCATACGCACCGGACAAGGGCAGGCATGGCCACGATCAATGACGTTTCAAGGCGGGCTTCGGTATCCCGCTCGACGGTTTCCAGATACATATCCGGCAATGGATATGTGTCGGAAGCCGCGCGTCTTGCCATCGAAGAGGCCATACATGAGCTGGGCTTCCGTCCGAACAGCAATGCCCGGGCGCTCAGGTCCAACCGCAGCAACATCTTCGGCGGCGTCGTCACCGATCTTGCCAGCCCCTTCTATGCGCAGCTGGTATCGGGCATGCAGATCGCCTGCAAGAAGGCCGGACGCGGCCTGTTGCTGACCAGTGGTTTCGGTGATGCGCTGGAAGAAGAGCGCGCCATTCTCGAACTGGTCGACCGTTCCTGCGACGGGCTGCTGCTCAATCTCGAATTTCCGATCAGCGCCACCGCACGGCAGGCGCTCGCCACCGCCGGGCTGCCCTTCGTGCTGATCGGCTGCGGCACCGATGCGGCGGCCTCCGGCGCGGTGCTGCTCGAAAACCGGCTGGGGGCACGGCAGATGATGGCCCACCTGCTCGGGCTCGGCCATCGCAGGATATTGCATATCGCGGGTACCCTTCAGCATGCCGATACCATCGCCCGTCTTGACGGCATCAGCCAGGCGCTGGCCGAGGCCGGTCTCGGGCCGGATGCGGTGACGACCGAGGCCGGCCAGTTCTCCGAGGAACACGGCTATGCCACCGTCAGGCGGCATTTTTCCGCAGGTCGCCCCTTCACCGCAATCTTTGGCGGCGACGACGACATTGCCGCCGGTGCCCTGATGGCGCTCCGCGAACTTGGCCTGGTGGTGCCGGACGACGTGTCGCTGACCGGGTTCGACGACAATTTCCATGCCCGGCACCTGTCGCCGCCGCTCACCACCGTGCGCCAGCCCATCGGCGAAGCCGGATCGCATGCCGTCGGTCTGCTGATCGGGGTGCTGGATGGCGAGCAGCCGGAGACGACCGAAATTACCCTGCCGACCCATTTCATCGCGCGCAGCTCGACGGCAACAGCATCTGCATCATAGGGCCTTTCACGTGAAGGCTTGTGCTTGAACCCTGAACGATGCCCGAATGTGGGATCGTTCCCTTGGAGGAGGAATAAGGATGAGGAAGGCAAAGCGGTTCGCCGCGATCTTTGCACTGGTGACGACGACGGCGCTGGCCGGCACCGCCCTGGCGGCGGGAAGTCCGGTGGTGCTGAAGCTCGCGCCCTCGCATTTCGATGCAATGGCGGAAAACTTCAATCCCTACAACCTGCAGGTCAATGCCTCGCTGGTGCAGGATTTCGCCTATCTGCCGCTGTGGATCTACAATGTCCGCGATCCCGCCCACGACTATCCGGCGATTGCCACCTCCTTCGACGTTGCCCCGGACCTCAAGAGCGTCACCTATCACCTGCGCCCCGACATGCAATGGTCGGACGGAAAGCCGCTGACCGCGCATGACGTGGTCTTCACCTTCGACTATGCCGCCGCCCACCCGGATTTCACCGTCGGCTTCGACCGCCATGACGCGGCGGCGGGCACCGGCAACATCGTCAATGCCGAGGCGCTGGACGAGCATACGGTGCGCTTCAACCTGAAGAATCCGGATTCGCTTGCCCATTTCGGCATTGGCATCATCATGCCGCTGCCGGAACACATCTGGAAGGACGTCGCCGATCCCGCCCGCTTCGAGAACAAGAAGCCGGTCGGCTCCGGCCCCTGGACGGAAGTGACGAATTATGCGCGCAGTTCCTTCGAGCTTTGCCGCAACACCCATTTCTACGGCAACAAGGACAACAGGATCGATTGCCTGCAATTCCCGCAATATGCGACCAACGAGCAGGTGATCGCGGCGATTACCTCGGGCGATCTCGACTGGGCGGGCGACGGCATGACCGATCCCGACCAGACCTATACGCCGCTCAGCCCCGACAATCACTTCTGGCTGCCGCCGGATGCCGATGTCGACCTGATGTTCAACACCACCCGCAAGCCCTTCGACAACCTTGCCTTCCGCCAGGCGGTCAGCAATGCCATCGACCGGGAAACGCTGGTGACGATCTCGACCTTCAACCTCACCACCCGCACCCGCTATCCCGTCGGCACGGGTGACGCCTACAAGCCGTGGCTGAACGAGGCGGCGCTTGCGCCCTACAAGGGTCTGATGGACTATGATCCCGACCGCGCCAGGGAGATCCTCGACAAGGCCGGTTTCATCGACAAGGACGGCGACGGCTGGCGCGACACGCCAGACGGCAAGCCCGTCGAGTTCGGCATTTCGGTGCCAGCGGACTGGACCGACTGGGCCAACGCCGTCCAGAGCATTACCGAAAACCTGCAGGACGTCGGCATCCATGCCAATGTCAAGGCGGTGAACGAAGGCGCCTGGTTCGACGTCTTCCCCGGCGGCGACTATGACGCCTATATCATGTACACGACGCTCGATCCGACCCCGCTCATCACCTACAAGGCGATGTTCAATCCGGCGACCATGGTTCCCGGCCATATCCGTGAACTCTCGGTGCACCAGATGCGGATGCCCGCCGTCGAGGACGAGCTGAAGAAGGCCGCGGCAACGCTCGATCACGCCGCCCAGCAGCAGGCGGTCACCAATATCCAGAAGCTGGTGGCCGAGAACCTGCCGGTCATCTCGCTGTTCGGCAATCCGATGTGGTACCAGTATTCGACCAGGCATTTCGACGGCTGGGTGACCGAGAAGAACGCGACGATGCGCCCGAACCTGTGGGTCGGAACGCATGAACGGGTGATCCACGCCTTGCAGCTGGTGCCGAAAGCCGTCACGCCCTGACCCTGAAAACCGCCTGTTCCCGACAGCGACCGGGCGGAAAGGCATGATGCCTCTCCGCCCTCCCTTCCCGGAGGTATTCCATGCGCTTCCTTCTCAGGCGGCTTGCCTTCTACCTGGCGGCCTTTGCCATCGCGATCACGCTGAATTTCTTCATTCCCCGGATGATGCCCGGCGATCCCCTGACCCGCCTGATGGCTGCGATGAAGGGCAAGCTGACGGAAAGCCAGCTTCAGGGATTGCGCCAGACCTATGGCTATGACGGCGGCCTTGCCCACCAGTACTGGCTCTATGTCAGGGGCCTGATGCATCTGGATTTCGGCGTGTCGACCATGTCCTTCCCGAACCCCACCTCCGACCTGCTGTTTTATGCCGCCGGATGGACGCTGTTCCTCGTCGGCATCGCCACGGCGATTTCCTTCGTGATCGGCATCCTGATGGGCATCCATTCGGCCTGGCACCGGGGCGGCTTCTTCGATTCCGTCTTCACGCCGGTCAATGTGATGTTCACCGCCTTCACGCCGGCGGTGGTGGCCCTGGTGCTCTATTATGTCTTCGCGGTGAAAACCCAGCTGCTGCCGCTCGGGCGCGCCGAGACCAATGGCGTCGAGCCGGGCTTCACCTTCAGCCATGCCCGCGACATCGCCCTGCATGCCATCCTGCCGGTGCTGTCGATCGTCATCGTCAACTACGGCTCCTGGCATCTCGGCATGCGCAATTCGATCATCAACCTGCTGGGCGACGACTTCGTCATCATGGCCCGCGCCAAGGGCCTCGACGACCGGCGGATCCGCAATCGCTACGTTGCCCGCAATGCCATGCTGCCGCAGGTCGCCTCGCTGGCGCTGTCGGTCGGCTATGTCCTGGGCGGCGCGCTGATCACCGAAGTGGTGTTCAACTATCCCGGCCTCGGCAAGTTCTCGCTGAGCGCCATCGAGGCCCGCGACTATTCCTTCATCGCCGGCCAGATGATCCTTCTGACCGCCAGCGTTCTCCTCGCCAATCTCCTGTCGGATGTGGCGAATGTCCTGCTCGACCCGCGCCTGCGCGCGCGCGGCCATTCGTGAGGTTTTCCGCCATGACCCCGACCGATACTGCTTCCCCGCACCAGCTTGCTCCCCCCGTCGACCGGTTGCGCGCCGAGCTCGGCCTGAAGCCGCCGTCGCGCTTCGTCCGCGCCTTTCCGAAATCCCTGCAGGGCTTTGCCTCCAACGGCAGGGCGATGGTCGGCATGGTGGTGCTGCTGGTACTGCTGCTGACCTCGGCGCTGGCACCGGTGCTGGCCAGCCATGATCCCTACCGGCGCAGCGGCCCGCCCCGCCAGCCGCCCTCCGTCGAGCATGTGCTCGGCACCACGCGGCTCGGCAAGGACGTCTATTCGCAGATGCTCTATGGCGGCCGTGTCAGCCTGACGGTCGGCTTCGTCGCGGGCATCGTCGCCACCCTGATCGGCATCGTCATCGGCATCTGCTGCGGCTATTACGGAGGGCGCGTCGACGAGATCCTCACCTTCTTCGTCAATGTGGCGCTGGTGCTGCCGGCGCTGCCGCTGATCATCGTCATTGCCGCCTATCTCGAGCATGCAAGCCCTGTCATCATCGGGCTGGTGCTGGCCGCCACCGGCTGGGGCTGGTCGGCACGCAGCATCCGCAGCCAGACGCTGGCGCTGCGCAACCGCGAATTCGTGCTGGCCGCCGAGCTGATGGGCGAAGCCAAATGGCGCATCCTGCTGGTCGAGATCCTGCCCAACATGCTGAGCTTCCTGGTCGGCGGCTTCGTGCTGGCCACCATCTATTCGATCCTTGCCGAAGCCGGACTGGAATTCATCGGGTTGGGTGATCCGAATTCGGTCACCTGGGGCACCATGCTCTATTCCGCCCAGAAGAGCCTGGCGCTGGAAACCGGGGCCTGGTGGGAAATCTGGCCGCCGTGCCTTGCCATCATCCTGACGGGTGCGGCGCTGGTGATGATCAATTTCGCGGTCGACGAGATGACCAGCCCGAGGCTGCGCGCCGGGCGCAACATCAAGGCGGTGCGCCGCTTCCTCACTGCGCGCGGGAGGGACTGCGATGTCTTCTGAACCCTTGCTGAAGGTCAAAAACCTCACCGTCGACTATGTCACCGAAACCGCCGTGGTGCGGGCGGTCGACAATCTGAGCTTCGACATCGCGCCGGGCGAGGTCTTCGGCCTTGCCGGGGAAAGCGGTTGCGGCAAGAGCACGGCGGCCTTCGCCATCGCCCGGCTGACCCGGCTTCCCGGTCTCGTCTCCGGCGGACAGGTGCTGATCGAGGGCACCGATGTGCTGGCACTGTCGGGCGAGGCGCTGCGCCAGTACCGCTGGGCCACCGTCAGCTTCGTCTTTCAGAGCGCCATGAATGCGCTGAACCCGGTCATCCCCGTCGTCGAGCAGCTGACCGACGTCATCCAGGCGCACAGCCGGGCGGGCAAGGCCGAGGCCCGGGCGCGGGCGGCGGAAATGTTCGAGCTGGTCGGCATCCATCCGAAGCGGCTGGACGACTATCCGCACCAGTTTTCCGGCGGCATGCGCCAGCGCATCTGCATTGCCATCGCGCTCTGCCTGCAGCCGCGGCTGATCATCATGGACGAGCCGACCACCGCGCTCGATGTGGTCGTGCAGCGCGACATCATCGAGCAGATCTGCGCGCTCAAGGACCGGTTCGGCTTTTCCGTGCTGTTCATCACCCATGATCTCGGGCTGATGATCGAGTTCTGCGACCGGATCGGGGTGATGTATTCCGGTGAACTGGTGGAAGTGGCCCCCGCCGCGCGGGTACTCGACCATGCCCGCCATCCCTATACGGTGGCGCTCGGCCACTCCTTCCCGCCGCTCTCCGGTCCGAAGGTCCGCATGGAAGGCATTCCCGGCTCGCCGCCGGATCTCCGGCTGCCGATCCGTGGCTGCCGTTTCGCGCCGCGCTGCACCCGCGCCGAGCCCCGCTGCCTCGAGACGGCGCCGCCCGTCAAAACCTTTGCCACACAGGGGGAAATCGCCGCATGTCATCTTCTGTGAACCCCGCCGCCGCCGTCATCGAGCTCGATGAGGTCAACAAGGATTACCTGCTCGGCGGCCTGCTGCAGAAAACCACCCAGATGCGCGCGCTCAGCGGGATCTCGCTGAAGCTGCATGCCGGCCGGGCCGTGGCCATGGTCGGCGAAAGCGGCTCCGGCAAGAGCACCACTGCCCGGCTGATCTCGCGGGTCACGCCGCCGTCAAGCGGCGACATCCGCTTTGAGGGCCGCTCGGTCCTGTCGCTGGACCGCAGGCAGGCGAGCCTCTACCGCCGCCAGGTCCAGATGATCTTCCAGGACCCGTTCGGCTCGCTCAATCCGGCGCTGTCCATCGGCCACCATATCGAGCGGCCGATCCAGATCCACCGGCCGGAACTGTCGCGGGCCGAAGTGCGCGAGCAGAGCATGGCGCTGCTCGACCAGGTGGGCCTGCGCCCCTCCGCCGATTACCTGCAGCGCCGTCCGCACGAACTCTCCGGCGGCCAGCGCCAGCGCGTCGCCATTGCCCGGGCGCTGTCGGTCAATCCGTCCGTGCTCTTGGCCGACGAGCCGACCTCGATGCTCGACGTGTCGGTGCGGCTCGGCATCCTCAACCTCCTGCAGGACACCAAGGAACGGCAGAATGTCGCCGTTCTCTACATCACCCACGATATCGCCACCGCCCGCTATTTCGCCGAGGAAACCGCCGTTCTCTACGCCGGCCACATCGTCGAGCAGGCCTCGAGCGAGACGATCACCGAACGGCCCGCCCATCCCTATACCCAGCTTCTGATCGCCTCGGTTCCCAATCCGGCCAAGCGAATCCAGCCGTCCGGCGCGCGCCGGGCTGCCGATATTCCGCTCTGGACCGCGCAAAGCCGGGGATGTCCCTTCGTCGCCCGCTGCCCGAGGGCGTCTGCCATCTGCCGTGAAACCATGCCCTCGCCCACAAGAATAGATGAGACCCATGTCGTATCCTGCCACCATCTCTGAAAACCCCAACGCCGCCTTTGCGGGGCTCTACGCCGCGCGCGCCATCGCCGTCAGCCATGTCGGTTATGACAGCCAGAAGACCAAGGCTGCGGTCCTCTGTCTCGGCAGCGGTCCGGCGCTGACCTCCTGCCGTCTGGTGGATGCGGCAAGCGGCGCGGTGCTGCTTGCCGAATGCACGCTCGGCGCGGCAGGCCCGGTTGCCGGCTGGCAGGGACAGTCCTACCAGCAGATCGACTTTTCCGCCTGCACGCTGACGGGCACCGTGCAGCTTGAAGGGGTTGACGCCGATGGAGGACGGATCGTCTCGCCCGCCTTCGCGATTGCCGGCAACCTGCTTGAAACAGACATGCCGGAGGCCATCCTCGGCTATTTCATGAGCCAGCGCTGTGCCGGCAAATACGAGATCGCCGACCGCACCATTCCCTTCATCGGCAGCAAGGTCGAGGGGACCGCGGATGTCAGCGGCGGCTGGTATGATGCCTCTGGCGACGTCTCCAAATATCTGAGCCATCTCAGCTACGCCAATTACATCAACCCGCAGCAGACGCCGCTTGTCGTCTGGGCGCTGCTGCGGGCCGCAGCCTCCGGCGCGGTGAAGGCCGAACTCAAGCCCGGATATGAGGCCGAGGCGCTCTGGGGCGCGGATTTCCTGGTGCGCATGTGCCGCCCGGACGGAGCCTTCTGCATGACGGTCTTCGACCGCTGGAGCGGCGACACCGCCCAGCGCGAGATCTGCTCCTACACCACCCAGCAGGGCCACAAGCACGACAGCTGGGAAGCCGGCTGGCGGCAGGGCGGCGGCATGGCGATAGCAGCTCTTGCCCGCGCGGCCCGGCTCGGCAAGGACGGGGCCTTTTCCGCAAGGGACTATCTGGCCACCGCCGAACGGGCCTTTGACAACCTGCTTGCCCATGGCCTCTCCTATCTGGACGATGGCAGGGAAAACATCATCGACGACTATTGCGGCTTGCTCGCCTGCCTCGAACTGGCGGAAACCACGGGCAAGCCGATCTATCGCGGCCATGCGGAGATGCGGGCCAATGCCCTCCTGGCGCGAATGTCGGATGGCCATGGCCGCGACGGCTGGTGGCGGTCGGGCGATGACATGTCCCGTCCCTTCACCCATGCCGCCGACGAGGGTCTGCCACTGCTGGCGCTCGCCCTCTATCTGCCGATGGCCCCCGCCGTCACGGCGGGCAAGATCCGCTCGGGCCTCGCCCGCGCCGTTGCTCATCTCGTCGCGGTCACCGGCGAGGTCCACAATCCGTTCAGCTATCCCCGGCATTTCGTCCGGCGGCCGGACGGCTCGGTCGGCACCCAGTTCTTCTACAGCCATGTCAACGAGTCCGGCTACTGGTGGCAGGGCGAGAATGCGCGGCTGGCCTCGCTTGCCGCCGCCATCAGGGCCATCGAACCGCTGGTCGCGCTTGCCGATGCGGCGCGGGCGCTGCCCGAGCGCTTCCTCGGCTGGATCCTCGGGGCCAATCCCTATCACAGCTCGATGATGCATGGCTTCGGTCGCAATGTCAGTCATTACGCTCCCTTCAAGGTGCCGCATGCACGCGGCGGCATCTGCAACGGCATCACGTCAGGCCTGCTGGACGAAAGCGACATCGCCTTCTGCCCGACGGAGGACCCGTTCCATTCCTGGCGCTGGTCGGAACAATGGCTGCCGCATGCCACCTGGTTCCTGCTGGCCATTACCGAGCCGCATCAACAGGCCGCAACGGGGAGCGGGGACAAATGAGCAGTCTCGTTCTCGTCGGCGATACCGGCGGCACCAACACCCGCCTGGCACTGGCCGATCCCGGTACCGGTGAGCTTTCCAGTGTCCGGCAGTTCCGCAATGGCGAATATGACAGCTATGAAACAGCCATCGCCTCCTATCTGGACGCGGTCGGGGTGAAGACCGTTGCCTCCAGCGTGCTGGCCTTTGCCGCGCCGATCACCGATGACAGCGTGGCACTGACCAACCATAGCTGGATCGTTACCCGGCAAGCCGTGGCGGACCGGACCGGGGGGCATCATACGGTTTTCCTCAACGACCTCGAAGCGCTCGCCTGGTCGCTCGACCGGCTGCCAGCCGGCGGCGTCGAGGAGATCGGCAGGCCGGACGGTGCGATGAACCGCAGCGGCGGGCGGCTGGTGATCGGCATCGGCACCGGCTTCAACGCCGCCGTGCTGGAGGGATCGCTGTCCTCCGGCACCGGTGCACCGGTGGCGCGGGTGGCCGAATGCGGCCACATGACGCTGCCGGTCGAGACGGCGCAGGAATTGTCGCTGCGCGATTTCCTGGCGCGGGGGCGTGGACGCGCCTCGGTCGAACGGGCCCTGTCCGGCCTCGGACTGGTCGAGGTCCATGCCTGGGCCTGCAAGCATATCGGCCAGCCCGGGCAGACACTGTCCGGTGCCGAGATCACCCGGCGCGGCATGGCCCGGACCGATCCGGCGGCGGAACTCGCCTGCGAGATGCTGGTGCGCTTTGCCGCCCGGATGGCCGGCGATCTGGCGCTGGCCTTCCTGCCCTTCGGCGGCATCTATTTCGCCGGCAGCGTGACGCAGGCACTGTTGCCTCTGCTGCATACCCCGCGCTTCCGCCGGATGTTCACCTTCAAGGGACGGCAGACCACCCTGCTGGAAAGTTTTCCCCTGCATATCATCACCGACAGCACGGCCGCGCTTTTCGGCTGTGCTGCCTACGCCTCTACCCTTGAACTCAGGACGGCAGATCCTTCATGACCCCCACCACGACCCACATGTACCGCGAAATCCACGAAATCCCCGCCGTGGTGACCCGCCTGCTGTCCCGGCAGCGGGACGCCATCCTGTCCACCGCCGCCATGCTGCGCCGGGCAGATCCGACCCATCTCGTCACCGTGGCGCGCGGCTCCTCCGATCATGCCGCGACCCTGTTCAAATATGCCTGCGAACTCATTCTCGGCCTGCCGGTCGCCTCGGTCGGGCCGTCGGTGATCTCGGTCTATGACAGGCCGCTCTCGACCCGGGGCGGGGCCTGCGTGGCCATGTCGCAATCGGGAAAGAGCCCCGATCTCCTGGCGCTGGCGGGCCACTACGCCGCCGCCGGCGCCCCGCTGGCGGTGCTGACCAACCAGACTGGCGCGCCGCTTGCGGAGTTGTCGGCGGATGTCATCGGGCTTGAGGCCGGGCCGGAGCTCAGTGTCGCCGCCACCAAATCCTTCGTGGCGACGGCGGTCGCGGGCCTGGCGCTGGTCGCCGAATGGAGCGGCAACCCGCCGTTGAAGGAGGCGCTCGCCGCCTTGCCGGCGCATCTGGAACAGGCGCTGAACATCAGCCTGGACGCGGTTCTCCCGGCGCTTGAAACCCGTGGCCCCATCCTGCTGTTTGGCCGGGGCGTGGGGCTCGCCATTGCCCATGAATCGGCGCTGAAGCTGAAGGAAACCTGTGGCCTGCAGGCCGAGGCCTATTCCTCCGCCGAGCTTAGGCATGGCCCGATCGAGATGGTCGACAGCCGCTTCACCGCCATCGGCCTGATCCAGGACGGGCAATCCCGGGCAGGCGTGCTGGACACCGCTGCCGCCCTGCGCGCCCAGGGCGCAACCGTCTGCCTGATGTCGCCGGACCCGGCGGATGATCTTGCCTCCGTCGCCACCGGCTCGCCCTTCACCGCGTCGCTCTGCCAGATCGTCGGCCTCTACCTGATGATCGAAAAGCTGTCGCACCGCCTTGGCCGCAATCCCGACCAGCCGAAATCATTGCGCAAGGTGACCGAAACCCTGTGATCCCGCACATGGGTCCCCCGTGTGCCCGCACATGGGTCCCCCGTGTGCCCGCACATGGGTCCCCCGTATGCCCTTTCCCATCCCCTGATACACCTGTTCCAAGGACTTCGACCATGATACGCTCTTCCCTGCGAAAAGCCCCGCTGCTCGCCGCCCTGCTCGCCACGCTCGGCCTTTTCACGCCTGAGGTCACAGGTTTCGCCCATGCCGAAGACGACAGCGAAAGCGGTCAGGTGCTGATCCAGGACGAGGATCAGGATGGCGAGCCTGCCGGGGACAAGGCTGCTGCGAGCGGCCAAAGCGAGGAGACTGAAAATCCCGCAGCCGACACCGCGCAACCCGCCATTTCCGGGGACCGGCAGACCGAGGTCGAAGACAAGCTGGTCAGCGTTTTTGAAAATGACACCAGCGACATCCAGTATGGCTATATCGAAAATCTCGATGATGGCCGTGGCTTTACGGCCGGGCGGGCCGGTTTCACCTCGGGCACCGGCGATCTGCTGCAGGTGGTCGAGGCCTATGCCCAGGCAGAGCCGGGCAATGCGCTTGAAAAATTCCTGCCTGCGCTGCGCGAGGTGAATGGCACGGATTCGGTCGCGGGCCTTGAGGATTTCCCCGCAGCCTTCGAAGAGGCGGCAAGGGAGCCGGGCCTGAGGGCCGCCGAAGACCGGGTGAATGACAGGCTCTATCGCCAGCCGGCCCGCGAGCTCGCCGGGGAGCTTGGGGCCACCCTGCCCCTGACCAGGGCCGCGCTTTACGAGGCGGGCATTCAGCATGGCTATGGCGACGACGAAGATTCCGTCACCTCGATTGCCCGGCGGGCAAGCGAGAAGGCCGGCGGCAAGCCCGGCGACGGGGCGGACGAGAAGGAATGGCTGAAGGCCTTCCTCGAGGAGCGCCGCGCCGACCTCCTGTCTCCCGCCAACAGGGAAACCGCCAGCGAGTGGAAGGAATCGGTCGGCCGCGCCGACGCGATGCTGAAACTCTACGACAGCGGCAACTTCAACCTCGACAAAAAGATCACCCTCACCGTCTTCGGCTCCAGCCACGCGCTGTAAGGCCCATGCGGTGAGCTTCCGCCTGCCGGCCGTTTCGGCAGAAGGGACAAATCCCGCAATTCCGGCATGCCGGGCTGTCCGTGCTTGACGCCGGGGGGCAAAAATTGCGACAGGGCGAAGCTCGGGCGCGGCCTTTGCCGCGCCTTTTTCCGATTGGACCGTGACCGCCCATGATACGCCTTGAAAACATCAGCAAGCAGCTCAGCCACCGCATCCTGTTCATCGAGGCCTCGGCGGCGCTGAACAAGGGCGAGAAGATCGGCCTTGTCGGCCCGAATGGCGCGGGCAAGACGACGATCTTCCGCATGGTCACCGGCCAGGAAGAGCCGGACGAAGGCCAGGTCGCGGTCGAGAAGGGTGTGACCATCGGCTATTTCAACCAGGATGTCGGCGAGATGGAAGGCCGCAGCGCGGTTGCCGAGGTGATGGACGGGGCAGGCCCGGTCAGCACCGTTGCCGCCGAATTGCAGGCGCTCGAGGCCCGCATGGTCGATCCCGCCGAACTCGACAACATGGACGAGATCATCGAGCGCTATGGAGAGGTGCAGGCCCGCTTCGAGGAGCTTGACGGCTATTCGCTCGACGGCAAGGCGCGCGAAGTGCTGGCCGGTCTCTCCTTCACCCAGGAGATGATGGATGGCGATGTCGGCAAGCTCTCCGGCGGCTGGAAGATGCGGGTGGCACTCGCCCGCATCCTGTTGATGCGCCCCGACGTGATGCTGCTCGACGAACCCTCCAACCACCTCGATCTCGAAAGCCTGATCTGGCTCGAAGATTTCCTGAAGGGGTTTGAGGGCGCGCTGCTGATGACCTCGCATGACCGCGAATTCATGAACCGCATCGTCAACAAGATCATCGAGATCGATGCGGGGTCGCTGAACAGCTATTCCGGCAATTACGAATTCTACGAGGAGCAGCGGCTGCTGAACGAGAAGCAGCAGCAGGCGCAGTTCGAGCGCCAGCAGGCGATGCTCGCCAAGGAAATCAAGTTCATCGAACGCTTCAAGGCCCGTGCCTCGCATGCCTCGCAGGTGCAGAGCCGGGTGAAGAAGCTTGAGAAGATCGACCGGGTCGAGCCGCCGAAGCGCCGCCAGTCGGTGGCCTTCGAGTTCCAGCCCGCGCCGCGCTCCGGGGACGATGTGGTCAGCCTGAAGGATGTCGCCAAGGCCTATGGCAGCCGTTCGATCTATGACGGCTTCGATTTCATGATCAAGCGGCGCGAGCGCTGGTGCATCATGGGCATCAACGGGGCGGGCAAGTCGACGCTGCTGAAGCTGGTGACGGGAACCACCGAACCGGACCGGGGCACCGTGTCGCTCGGCGCATCCGTCAAGCTCGGCTATTTCGCCCAGCATGCGATGGACCTGCTCGATGGCGAGCTTACGGTCTTCCAGCAGCTCGAACACCAGTTCCCGCAGGCAGGCCAGGGGTCGTTGCGGGCCCTTGCCGGATGTTTCGGCTTTTCCGGCGATGACGTGGAAAAGCGCTGCCGGGTGCTGTCGGGCGGCGAAAAGGCCCGCCTCGTGATGGCGATCATGCTGTTCGACCCGCCGAATTTCCTGGTTCTCGACGAGCCCACCAACCATCTCGACCTCGACACCAAGGAAATGCTGATCAAGGCGCTTTCCGATTACGAGGGCACCATGCTGTTCGTCTCGCATGACCGGCATTTTCTCGCCGAACTCTCGAACCGGGTGCTGGAACTGACACCCGACGGCATCCACCGCTATGACGGCGGCTATACCGAATATGTCGCCCGCAGCGGCCACGAGGCACCGGGCCTGCGCAGCTGAGTGCGGCGACAATATTCGGTTTTGCTGAAATGAATTCCATGCTGTGAGGATGGCAGCGCGTCGGCGAAACCGGCGCGCCGGGGCCTAGAGTCTGTCAGGTTCATATTGAACCAGACAGACTCTGGTGGCCGGTGCAGGCAGGCTTGCCAAGCCCTTCGCGCTGATATCTATTTTCGATTCGCAACACTCGGGCAGGATCGGAAGCAGGGATGGTGGAACTGATGGGGCGTGGCGTGGTGATCGGGGTCGGCGCGACGGTCCTGATGGATCTCTGGGCGCTGCTGCTGACACTGGTGTTTTCCCAGCCCACCGCGAACTGGGCCCCCGTCGGGCGCTGGTTCTGGCATCTGTCGCGCGGCACGGTGTTTCACGAGGATATCGCGCTCGCCGAACCGCATGCGCGCGAACTGGCCATCGGCTGGACCGGCCATTATGCGGTCGGCATTCTCTACGGCGTCATTCTGGCGCTCATCGCCGGGCACGAGTGGTTTACCGATCCGACCTTCATTCCGGCCTGGATCCTCGGCATCCTGACGGTCGGTGCCGGCTGGTTCCTGCTGCAGCCGGGGCTTGGCATCGGCTGGGCGGCGCACCGGCTGCCCAATCCCGGCAAGGTGCGCGCGATGAACCTCATCGCGCACACGGTGTTTGCCATCGGCCTCTGGGGCACGGCGCTCCTCATCCGCTGAGCGGCAAGATCAGACCGAGCGCATCAGCCCGCCATCGACCTTCAGGCTCTGGCCGGTGATGTAGCCCGCGCCTTCGGATGCGAGGAAGGAGATGGTGGCGGCAATCTCCGCGCTGGTGCCATAGCGGCCCATCGGCACCATCTGGCGGCGCTCTTCGGTCGCCGGAAGACTGTCGATCCAGCCGGGCAGCACATTGTTCATTCGCACATTATGCGGCGCATATTCATCGGCAAACAGCTTGGTATAGGTGGCAAGACCCGCCCGGAACACCGCCGAGGTCGGGAACATCGCCGAGGGCTCGCCGACCCAGGCGGTCGAGATATTGATGATCGAGCCGGATTTCTGCGCCTGCATCACCGGGCCGACCAGCCTGACGGTGCGGATGACATTCATCAGATAGACATTCATGCCGGTCAGCCATTGCTCGTCGGTGATCTCGAGCAGCGGCGCGCGCGGGCCATGGCCGGCGCTGTTGACCAGCACGTCGATCCGGCCCCACTTCGCCATGGTCTGGTCGACCAGCCGCCGGAGATCATCGACCGACTGGTTGGAGCCGGTGACCCCGAGCCCGCCGAGGTCCCGGGCCAGCGCCTCGCCCTTGCCGGAGGAGGACAGCACCGCCACCCGGAAACCGTCTTCCGCCAGACGCCGGGCCGCCGCCGCCCCCATGCCGCTGCCACCAGCCGTTACAATCGCCACTTTCTCTGAAGTCATCGGGTATTCCTTGCTTGACCTTGGACGGGATAGAGACCTCCTGAGGAGGTCCCGTTCCAGTCTACCATTCCGACCCCCGGCGATCCAAGTGGCTGTGTTGCACCGATCCGGCGGCGGCCGATCCGTCCTGCCGCGCTTGTTGTCGCCGGCGGATTTCTGCCGGGCCATCCGGCCTTTGGTCCCGGCACGGGAGATCGTTTTCGGACGTTTTCGATTCGGGAAATGGGACCCCGGCAGGCCTCCCTCCGCCGGAAATGAGGTCTTGAAACATCGATGCACAATGTCTATAAGATTTGTAGAGTATATGGGTGCTGCGGCGGGCTCGCCGCACGTGAAGGTCTCTGGCGGCTTCAACGCAGGAAAGGAACGATGCATGACCCTCGTCACCGCCCATTCACTTGACATGCCAGGCAAGGTCAATTCCGGTCCACTCGTCAAACTTGCGATCGTCGGTCGCGGTTTCACCGGCCTGATGACAGCCATTGCCCTGCTCAAGGGCTATCACCAACCTTTCCATCTGGTGATTTTCGATCCGCAGCCGAGGATTGACGGCGGTGAACACCTGACCGGGACGGGATCAACAGTCCTCAACAGCCGCGTGCGGGACATTTCGATTGATCCGGATGTCCGGGATGATTTCAGGCTGTGGCTGGAAAGAAAAAAATTGCAGGATATGCAGGATGGCTCTCAGGTCACCAGCATCGACCACCGGTTCGTGTCGGGGGAAACGTTCAGCGCCTATGTCTATCAGCGGTTTTCCGAAGCCCTGACCCGGCGGGCAGATGCTGTCATCCAGATTTGTCCTGAAACCGTGACGGCCATCGAGCAGCGCACGGAAGGTGGCCTGAACCTCTTCTATGGCACGCATTTCCAAAAATTTTTCGATGCCATCTTCCTGGCGACCGGTTATGGGTTGCGCAGCCTGGACGACCGGCTTGCCGCCGGGCATCCGGTGGGCGATGCCGTGGTGGTCGGCGGCGGACTTTACGCTGCCGACAGGGCCTTGTGGCTGCTGGAGACGGGCCTTGCACGCCATGTCACGCTGATTTCCGCCTCGGGCTACCTGCCACAAACCCATACGAACGCCGCCGTCGGCCCCGTGCTTTCGGACAAGCCGCTGCCAAAGACGCTGCGTGGTGCTTTCCGGTTCCTGCGGGAAGCGGCGGAGAATGCCGAGGCGGAAGGGTCCGGATGGCAAGGCATCATGAACGGTTTTCGCCTGCGTGCACAGGAGGTGTGGCAAGGCCTGACGCCGCAGGAGCGCAGCCGGTTCAAGCGGCATGTGAAGGGCGTCTATGACAGCCATCGCAACCGCCTGCCGCCGGATCACCATCAACGCCTGAACCGGGCGATTGCCGAGGGCAGCATCCGCGTGCGGAAAGGGAAAGTCGAGCGCATTGCCCGAAACGGCGTGTTGCTGGCCACCCCCCAGGGTCTCGAGATCCTCCATAGCGAGCGGACACTGGATTGCCGGTTTCGCCCGGCGGACCTCGAATCGACGCTGTATCGCTCCCTCTTCAAGTCGGGGCTGGTTGTCCGGGACGAATTGCATCTCGGCATCTATGTCGACAACAGCGGCCGGGCGCGGACTGCGGCCAATGGCTTCGGGGGAATCCATGCCATGGGACCGCTGGGTCTTGGCAGCCTGCCCGACATCGATCTTGTCCCGCAGATCGTCCGGCAAACCTATGCGGCGGCAGCCAGTCTTCACGCCTGGCTGGCCGATCCCGGCCGCAGTCTGGTGACAGGCGATACTGCGGTTGCGTCCGGGCGGCAGAAGTGCTGAGCCCGTAACACATGCCGACTCCGGGGCCGTTTTGCGGCCTCAAAACCGGCAGGATGCGGTTACGCCGGTATCCTGCCGGGCCGGGCCACGCGGGCATCGAGCCCGGAAAGACGCTTTTCCAGCTCCCGCCGGATCTCGCCTGCAACCAGCAAGGCCTGTTCGTTGACCTGGGGCAGCCCCATCAGTTCACCGAAGGTGCCGCGCGCCAGCGGCCCGGCTATGTAGAGGCCGGGGACGGTTGCGCCCCAGAGATCGAGCGCCCGGGCATTCCAGGCGCAGGCAAGGCCGAGACCGGTGTCGTCGAGCCGGATCAGGCCGAGACCGTTCAGGCTCTGGAGATAGGGCTGGTGGGCAATGATGCTCCGGTGGGCTGGCCCGGTCGTGACGATGACTGCATCGAAATCCGACTCCTCGATGGCACCGCTGTGGCGATGCCTCAGGCTGATCGTGACGGGAGACTGGTGATCGATGTAATCGACAGCGGCGAGCGAGGCGGCGAGATAGCGCAGGCGCCCTTCTGCGACCAGCCGGTCCGAGATCGCCTTGACCTGCGGGGCGACACGGAAGCGGTGCACGTCCCAGAAGGGGCGCAGGTGGCGCACCAGCCTCTGCCGTTCGGTCAGCGGCAGATGCTGCCAGATCGCCCCGCCCTGTGTGCGCAGGGCATCGAACACCGCCTGCCATCCGCTGCCGTGTTCGGCGGCGTCGCGGATCTCGGCCCGGATGCGGCGCACCAGTGCCCGGACGGTATCTGCGGGATGGCTGACAAAATCTCCCCGTGGTTCCAGATCGTCGGCCGCATGGCCGCGCGAGACGAGGCCACGCCGCGAAAACACCGTGATCTGGCCGCGATGGCCATGGCTGTCCAGCGCAGCAACCACATCGGCAGCGCCAAGCCCGGAGCCGACGACCAGAACCCGGTCTTCGGGCCTGATGCGGGAAAGTGATCCCGGCTGGTTGGGATCTGCCACCAGCCGGGGATCTCCGGCCAGCACCGCCAGTTGCACCGGCGGGGCCGGGGACGGATGCGATGTGGCGATTACCAGAAAATCGGCCCGGTGCCGCCGTCCGTCGGCAGTGCCGAGCACGTAGTGGCCGCGTTCAAAGCCCACATGCTCGATCTTCCGGGCGAGGTGGCGGATGCTTCCGGCTGCCAGACAGGGCTTGATCTGGGCGGAGACGTAGCGGCCAAAGGCATCACGGCGCGGGTAATAGCGGCCATCTGATCCGAGCGCCTGCGGATCGCGCCCGCTCTCGCCGCTGGCAAAAAACCAGGTCTCGAAGGCACGGTCATCCAGCGGATCGATGCTCATCCTGCCGGCCGGCACGTTGACCCGGTGGGAGGCTTCGACCGTGTCATAGGCGAGGCCGCGTCCAAGTTCTGCGCGCGGTTCGCAGACGACGATATCAAGCGCTGCGGGATCTCCCTGCCAGGATCGCCGAAGATGAAGGGCAACGGCGGCACCGGTCAGGCCTCCCCCCACAATCGCAACGGTGAGAACAACTTTTGCCTGTCCATCCAGAATGGTCATGTTGTCTGCTCCCTTGGAATATGAAGATGCATGGCACGTGCGGTGAGCCTTGTGTCTGGCTAAGCTCCGGTCCCCGGACGCGACAGCCCGCCATAGCCGCCATTGCCATAGAGCAGCGCATTGCCTTCCCGGACACCGGCCGACACCACCCTGCCGACGAAGATGGCGTGGCTGAACTTGCGGATCTCGTCCTCCAGCACGCAGTCGAGAGACAGCAGCGCCGTGTCGAGCACGGGGGCCCCGGATTTGCCGACCGACCAGCTTTCGCCGGCATAGCGGTCAACACCCTTGACCCCGCCAAAGCCTGAAAAGCGGTTGGCAACCGCCTCCTGGCCCTGGGCCAGCACATTCACGCAGAAATGACCGAAATGGCGGATCGTCCGGTAGCTGGAGGAGTCCCGGTTGATGGCGACGATCATCGCCGCCGGATCGACCGAAAGCCCGTAGGCTGAGGTCACGGTGGCGCCGGTCCGGGCGTCCCCCTCCCCCGACGTCACGACCGAAACGCTGCCCACCACATGCCGCAGCGCTTCCCTGAAGACCGCAGGCGCGACGGTTTCGGGCGGCGGCAGATCCAGGCCGATGGGGAAAATGCCACTGCCAAATGCCGACACAATGGGGATCATGATCTGTCCTTTGATCTTCTCGAATTCATGCAATCAACATAATAAAGTCTATAAAAAATGTAGAGTTATAAATTTGCGTTGTGAGCGGTCCAGGGGGAAATTCATTCCAATCGGCAGCGTTGAAAGAGGCCGGGCAAAAAAGCTTCTGCTGCCCGGCCGGACATGCGATCCGCATCCGGGAATTCGTTGAATTCCAGGGGGCGGCGGTGCAACCGCCCCCGCTGTTCTCAGCTCCAGGCATGCAGCGGCGGCTTTTCGCCGTTCAGGAAATACTTGCCGAGGATCGAATATTTCCAGCGGACGGGGTCGTGCAATGTGTGGGTGCGGGCATTGCGCCAGTGGCGGTCGAGGGCATGTTCGGCGAGCGTCGAGCGGGTGCCGGCGAGTTCGAACAGCTTGTTGGTGGCCTCGATGGCGATTTCGGTGGAGAGCACCTTGGCCTCGGCGGTGATGATCTGCGCCTGGGCCACGGTTTCGGCATTCGGCTCCGCGACCGCCCTGTCGATGGCATGGCCGGCCTTTTCCAGCAGCGCCTGCGCGGCATGCAGATGCAGCGTCAGCCTGCCCACGGCCTGGATCGTATAGGGGTCGTCCCAGGCATTGTCGACGCCGGAATCCACCCAGGCGCGGCTCTTGGTGCGGACGAAATTCACCGTCTCGTCGATGGCAGCACGGGCAATGCCGGTGTCGACGGCCACCTGAATGATCTGGAAGATCGCGCCATCGGCTGTCGGCTCCGCATAGCCCTTGTAGCCGGGAACGAGATGGGTTTTCGCCACCTTGACATTGTCGAGCAGCACCGTGCCCGACAATGTCGTGCGCTGGCCGAATGAGGACCAGTCGTCGATGACGGTCAGGCCCGGTGCATCGCGCTCGGCAATCGCGTACCAGGCGCGGCCCTCGTCATCCAGCGCGACAATCGGCACCAGATGGGCGAGCAGCGCGCCCGACGAATAGAACTTGCGGCCATTGACGATCACATGGTCGCCGGCATCGGTGAAGCGGGTTCCGCGCAGCACCTCGGCAAACAGCAGCGCTTTCTGCGCCTCGTCCGACACGGTGCGGATGGCGGCGACCACGCCCAGGTGGTTCTGCGAGATCTGGCCAATGGAACTGTCGGCGGCGGAGATGATTTCCACCACCCTGGCCAGCGTCGCGTAGGAAAGTTCCGGGCCGCCATGGGCTTTCGGTACGTTGATCGACCAGAGGCCGCTCTGCGAGAAGGCATCGAGTTCCCTGACCGGCCAGATCCGGTCGCGGTCACGCTCGGCAGCACCGATGACGAAGTCGGCGGCAAGCCTTTCTGCCACCGCAATCGCCTCTTCGTCGGAGCGGATGATATGGGCCGGTTCGGCTGGGCGCGGCACCGGCGGAACCGCTCTCGCGGCATTTTCGGTGTTGATCGCATTGATGGTCATCTGGGGATCTCCTCTTCGCAAGGGTTCAGGTTCAGGCGGTCAGCGCCAGGCCGGGTGTGACCTAGTTGTTCTGGCCGAGGTAGAAGGATTTGATGTCGTCGCGGGCGCGGATTTCGCGGGCGGTGCCAGACAGGACATCCTTGCCGTTTTCAAGCACGGTGGCGCGATCCGCATAGGCGAGCGCAATCGCCGAATTCTGCTCGGCGACCAGGATGGAGAGCCCCTCCTCCCGGTTCAGCCGCCGGAGGGTGCGGAAAATGTCCTGGATGACGATCGGGGCAAGGCCCATCGAGGGTTCATCCAGCACCAGCAGGCGCGGGCGCGACATCAGGGCCCGGCCGATGGCCGTCATCTGCTGTTCGCCACCGGATGTCAGGCCGGAGGCGGTGCGCCGCCTGTCCTTGAGCCGCGGAAAAATCGCATAGACATGCTCGAGATCCCGGATGATCTCACCGCGCGAACTGCCGCGCCCGAGGCCACCGCAAATCAGGTTTTCCTCAACCGACAGGCTGCGGAAACAGTGGCGTCCCTCCAGCACCTGCACCAGGCCCGCCCTGACCAGCGCCGCCGGACTGGTTTTCGTCACGTCGAGCCCGTCGAAACGGATCGTGCCGGCGGTGATCTGGCCACGCTCGGCGGGCAGCAGGTTGGAAATTGCCTTCAGCACGGTGGTCTTGCCCGCACCGTTCGCGCCGAGCAGCGCCAGGATTTCGCCGCGGGCGAGAGAGAAGCTGACCCCATGCAGCGCCGAAATGGCATGCGCATAGGTTGCCTCCAGCCGGTCGACCGCCAGTATCGTGTTGTCCGTCATCAGATCGGCTCCTTGCCCTGTCCGCGTTCAGAGGCTCTCCCGAACCCCGGCGCATCCCTTTCAGGGCTGCCGGGGTTCGGGAGCGCTATTCTCAGTTGGTCACGCCGTCCGCATCGGCAGCGGTGCGGATCTTGATGCCCTTGTCCTTGGCATAGGCCTCGACGCCGCGTTCCACCTCATACTGGGTTTCGGCTTCAGACCAGGTAAGCTTGACGCCGTTGACGCCGCCATCGCGGATGTTGATCAGGTTGAGGTAATCGATGAAGCCACCGAAAAAGCCCGTGCCGCCCGCCGCATAGGGGCCGACACGATAGCTTTGCAGCGGGAAATACTGCTCGTCCGCATGGGCCGCCGGCAGCGCGATGCTGAAGGCGATGCCGGCCGCAAGGGCCGCGATCCTGAATTTCGAGAAAAGGGTCATGATGGATAAACTCCAGGTGTTGACCGGTGCCGATGGCAGCCGGAAGGGTTGGAAGGCAGATTGGGAATGCGGGATGGGTCGAATGCTGGCGTTCAGGTTCTGCCAGGCAATCCGATGCGCTTGCGGATCCGGTCGGCAAGGGCTGCAAGCCCGTCCGGTTCCAGGATCAGGAAGAGGATGATCAGCGCGCCGAGCACGATGCGCTGCGCCATGTCGAGCACGCCGCTGTCGAAGAGATCGCCGAAGACGAAGGTGCCCAGACGGGACAGAACCAGCGGAAAGACCACGATCAGCGCCGCACCGAAGAAGGCCCCGCGGAGCGTCGCAAGCCCGCCGATGATGATGATGAACAGCACCTGGAAGGAGCGGTCGAGATTGAAGCCCGCAGGCTCGACGGTGCGCAGGTAGGCGAAGGCCCAGAGCACGCCGGCGACACCGATGATGAAGGAGGAGATGGCAAAGGCGAGCAGCTTGGTGCGCAGCACCGGCACGCCGATGATGCGCGCCGCCGTCTCGTTGTCCCGCACGGCGATGAAATTGCGGCCCGTCTCGCAGATCACCAGGCGATGGGCGAGGAAGGTGACCAGGGTGACGACGATCAGCGCGAAATAATAGCGCCCGACCGGCCCTTCGAAGGTAAACCCGGCAATGGTCAGCGCTGGTGCATCGATGACGCCCGAGGCGCTGTCGTTGGAAAACCAGCTGAATTTGGTCAGCGCCCATTGCACGAAGAACTGCGCAGCAAGGGTCGACACCGCCAGATAGAAGCCGCGCAGCCGGAGGCTCGGCAGGCCGAAGACGATGCCGATGGCCGCCGCCGAGAGGCCTGCGGCAAGGATGCTTGCGAGAAGCGGCAGCGACCCGGCCCTGAGATCGACGTTGAAGCAGGCAAAGGCACCCACCGCCATGAAGGCAGCGGAGCCGAGCGACACCTGGCCGGCATAGCCGGTCAGGATGTTCAGCCCTACGCCGGCAAGGCTCAGCGCCAGGAAGGGCAGCAGGATGCCTTCGAAGAGGTAGCTGGTGCCGATGGCCGGGATGACGCCATAGGCGACGATCAGCACCAGCAGCGGAGCCAGATAGGGTGGCAGGGATTTCGCCCTGGCGCCACGCGGCGGGGAAAGATCGGACGGGATGGCAGACATGGATCAGACCCTTTCCACGAGCTTCTGGCCGAACAGGCCGGCAGGCCGGACGAGGAGGAAAAGCAGGGCGACCACATAGGCAAACCAGCCCTCGATGCCGCCGCCGAAATATTCGCCGATATAGACTTCCGCGAGTTTCTCCGACGCTCCGATCAGCAAACCGCCGACGATGGCACCGGGAATACTGTCGAAGCCGCCGAGAACCAGCACCGGAAGCGCCTTCAGCACGATCAGCGACAGCGAAAACTGCACGCCGGACCGGGCGCCCCAGAGCAGGCCCGCGACAAGCGCCACCAGCCCCGCCGCTGCCCAGACGCTCGCCCAGATCCACGGTAATTTCAGGCCGACCGCGAGTGCCGCGAACTGGTCGTCGGCAACGGCGCGGAAACCCAGGCCGATCCGGGTGTAGCGGAAGAAGGCGGAGAGGGCTGCGACCAGGGCGATGGCCACCACCGCGGCAAAGATATCGAACTGGCTGATGAAGACGCCGGCCACGTCGAAGGGCACGTCTTCGATGCCGAGATCGAGACCATGCACCTGCGTGCCCCAGATCAGCTGGGCGGCACCCTCGATGACATAGGAGAGGCCGAGCGTGGCCATGAACAGCGTGATCGGCGGCTTGTTGGTGAGCGGCCTCAGCACCGCGCGTTCGATGCCGATGCCAAGCACGATCATGATGGCGAAGGTGGCGGCAAAGGCCAGCGGAAAGCTGACCCCGCGTTCCGTCAGGCTGACGAAGGTGAGTGCTGCGAAGAGCAGCATGGCTCCCTGCGCGAAGTTCAGCACGCCCGAGGTCTTGTAGATCAGCACGAAGCCGATCGCGACCAGGGAATACATCACCCCGGAGAGAAGTCCGCCCACCAGCACTTCGGTGAAGAACGACCAGTCGAACTCGGGCATCAGATGCCCTCCCCGTCTTCGTTTTCGGGCGCAACGCCCAGATAGGCATCGATCACGGCCGGATCGGCAGCCACCTCCGCCGGCGTGCCGTCGGCAATCTTGCGGCCATGGTCCAGCACGGCCACATGGTCGGAGAGACCCATGACCACGCCGATATCGTGTTCGATCAGCACCACGGTGGTGCCGAAGCGGTCACGCACGGCGCGCACATATCCCGCCATCTCGTTCTTCTCGGTTGCCGTCATGCCGGCCATCGGTTCGTCCAGCAGCAGGATGTCGGGTTCGGCCACCAGCGCCCTGGCAAGCTCGACGCGTTTTTGCAGGCCATAGGGCAAGGTGCCGACCAGCCGTTCGCGCACGGACTGGAGA
The DNA here is from genome assembly GCF_963457605.1 of uncultured Gellertiella sp. Classification (GTDB taxonomy): domain Bacteria; phylum Pseudomonadota; class Alphaproteobacteria; order Rhizobiales; family Rhizobiaceae; genus Gellertiella. The sequence continues at coordinate 30,113 of NZ_OY735138.1, read as the reverse complement.
TGCAGGAAATCCAGCACCGCCGCGGCCCGGTCACGGGCATCCGCCTGCTCGCGCGCGGCCCGGCCAAAGCCGATCATCTGTTCGATGAAGCCGGACCGGTTGCGATAGACCCGCCCGGTCATGACATTATCCAGCACGCTCAGCCCCTTGAACAGGGCGAGGTTCTGGAAGGTGCGGGCGACGCCGAGCCGGGCAAGCCTTTGCGTCGGCACGTTTGCAAAACGGTTCGCGCCAATCGACACATGGCCGCGGTCCGGGCGATAGACGCCGCTGATCACGTTGATCACCGAGCTTTTCCCCGCCCCGTTCGGCCCGATGATCGCCCGGATTTCGCCGCGCTGCACCTCGAGATCGAGGTCGTGAAGCGCCACCACGCCACCGAAGGACAGCGATATCCCGGCAAGCGACAGTGCCGTTTTCGGCGACCAGATGGCCGCGCGGGCAACGTTCAGCCCTTCCCTGGCAATGGCAACCGGATGTCCGGACCAGGCTGCGGATCTTGCCGCCAAATGAGCGATCGTCATGGTTTCTTGACCCCCTTTTTCCCGGCCTCGCGCCATCCTGAAAACGATGCGCAAGGCGTCTCCTTCGCGTGGCCGCCCCGGTCGGGAACGGTCACGCGTTGCTTCACCTTCTTGAGGCGAAAGCCGACGCCCCTGGTGGCCGCCCGGCTCTCCTGTCCTGCCAGGTGTTCCGCTATTCCGCGGCAACCGCGTGGCTGGCCTCGGCACCTTCCAGCTCGCGGATCAACGGAATGACGTGCTTGCCGAAATAGTCGACCTCTTCCTGGAAATGCAGGAAGCCGAGCAGGATGAGGTCCGCTCCGGCGCGCTTCAGCGCGACCACCCGCTCTGCCACCTGCTCAGGCGTGCCGATCAGGTTGGAGCGGAAGCCGTCATTATACTGCACCAGATCCTCGAAGGAGGATTTCGCCCAGTTGCCCTCGCCTTCCGGCGAGGCCTTGCCGGCATTCTTCACCTCATGGCCAAAGGCATTGACCGCTTCGGGGTTGGCTTTTTCGATGATCTCGGCGAGGACGGCTTTCGCCTCTGCTTCCGTTTCCCGCACGATGGCGAAGGCATTCACCCCGACCCTGACCCTGTGGCCGTTTTCGCGGGCCTTGCCCTGGATGTCGTCCACCTGCTTCCTGATCTCGGCGGGCGTGTTGCCGTTGGTGAAATACCAGTCGGAGACCCGTGCCGCCATGTCGCGTGCCGCGCGCGAGGAACCGCCCTGGAAAATCTCCGGCTGCGGATCGATGGGTTTCGGCTTCAGCGAATAGTCCTGGAACCGGTAGAAATCGCCCTGGAAGGTGAAATTGTCCGTCGTCCAGATGCCCCGCAAGGCGCGGATGAATTCTACCGAACGTCGATAGCGCTCGTCATGATCCAGCCAGTGCTCGCCGATGGCGTGGAATTCGCCCTTGAACCAGCCGCTGACCACATTGACCGCCACGCGGCCATTGGTCAGATGGTTGATCGTTGCGATCTGCTTGGCGGCGAGCGCCGGGTTCCACGGGCCGGGCAGAATGGCGGCGATCACCTTGAGCGTCGTCGTCGCCTCCAGCAGCGCATGGCTGAAGGACACGGATTCATGCTGGTTATCGGCACCGTATCCCGCAGTGAAGCGGATCTGGCTCAGGGCATAATCGAAGCCACTCGCCTCGGCGATCTGTGCCAGCTTGCGGTTATAGTCGATCGTCCAGCTGGTGCGCTGCTCGATATTGGAAATCACCAGGCCGCCGGAAACATTCGGCACCCAGTAGGCGAATTTGACGGGATCACGGTCAGAATGGGAGATTGGTTCCTCCAGGAAGATCAGGCGAGAGCCGCAGGGGTTGATGACAGGATGGGCAAGGGACGGCGTACCGAGGCCGGAAGAACGCTGATCAGGTCCTCGACGGCCCGTTCGATGCGGGTCTGCACGGCGGGACTTTGCAGCCGGTATCCGGAAAAATCCGCCTCGGACGCATAGATGGCGGTCGGCAGTGTCAGCGCATTGAAAAAGGCAAAGAGTGGCCGCAGCTGGTGATCGATCATCAGCCCGTGCAGCGGCGTGCCGCCGGTGGCGGCAAGCAGCACCCGCTTGCCCGTCAGCGCCCGGTAGTCGACGAGATCGAAAAGATGCTTGAGGGCACCGGTATAGGAGGCCCTGTAGACCGGCGAGGCGACCACCAGCACCTCAGCCGCCTCGACGGCATCGATGATGTCGCGTCCCGCCGCATCGAGCTGATCGGCCCGCAGGGCGCGGAACAGCACGGGCGCCGCGCTGAAAAGTTCGATATGCTGGATATCAACATCCATCACCGCCGCGATCTGCCCGGCAATGGTGCGGGCCAGCAGCGCCGTTCGAGATGGATTTGACACGCTTCCCGCGATCACGACCACACGCATTGTCCAAAACTCCTTTTCTATAGAATCTATGGAATTAATCATTTAAACAAACAAAGTTTTCCTAAGTTTGCGATCAAACAGAGAATGAAGAACGTCAAATGGCGGCTATCGCGAAAGGGTGAACCCGTCCGCATCGAACCGCGCCAAATTTGCAATGGCGGGCGAGCCGGATCACGGATATGAGGATGTCATCCTCGATGTCCCGGAACAGGCTGTGGATTGCAAATCACGAACCTCACGTCGGGTGCTGCCCGCTTGCCGAGGTTTTCGGGATATCGGTTGAGACTGCAGTCAATGTCTTGATGCCAGGTTCCGTCTGACACCCTTTCTGTGATCGCGTTGCCGTGGACGAGCACTGACCCCCTCAACAACGCGCCAGAGCCAGTGTTTCTTCCATTTCCGCCCCATTGCCTTCGGGAAAGATTCCAAACGACAAAACGTCGTTTGCATGTTTTCCCTGACAAACGCTAGAGTCTGTCAGGTTCATATTGAACCAGACAGACTCTAGGGCCCTTTGTTTTCGTTTGTCTTTTCGGGAAAACCGGATTCCACTTTTCCCTGACAAACTCTAACAGCGCTCCGGGCCATGATTTGGACAAATGACCCTGATCGGACGGCTCATCCGGCCAGCGCATCCCTCAGCGCTCGATTGAACTCCTCCGGTCTGGTGAGGAAGGCGGCATGCCCGGCATCCTTGAGGATGGCCGCCGGGGTGCGGCAGCCGGGTATGTGCGACGCCAGGTAGAGGCTTGCTTCCGGCATGCAAACCTTGTCATCCGCACCGGCAATCACGAAGGTTTCAACCGTGATCGAGGGGAGCAGCGGCAGGAGGCTGCGGGAGCCGCCATATATCAGCGAATTGATGCCGAAATCCGGATCAGTGGCGGTGATGATCCCGGCGAGTGTGCGGGCAGCATGCGCATCCTCAGGTGCGCAGATTGCGGCAAATGCCTCGCCTGTAGCCTTGAAGTCGGCCCGAAAGGCTGCAATCAGCGGCTCCACGCCCTCGAGCGGCAGGGCCGCCGGAAATGTGGCATCGGCAATCAGCTGCGGCGTCGTCCCGACCAGCACCAGACGGCGAAGCAATTGCCCGTGCAGGGCCGAAAAAACCTGGGCGATGGCGCCGCCCATCGACCAGCCGACCAGCGTCACGTCGGACAATTGCCGTGCCTCGATCAGTGCCCTGATATCTCCGGCATAGTCCTCAAAGGTTGCCACGCCTGAGGCCGGAGATTGCCCGAAACCGCGCAGATCGGGTGCCAGAACCCGGTATTCGTCTGAAAAGGCCTCGATCTGGTTCTTCCACACCGCGTGGCTCATCAGCACACCGTGCAGAAAGATCAGCGCTGGCCGGCTGCCGCCGGTATCGATCATGTGCATGTCAGGCATCTTTCGGTCCTCCTTCGTCGTGTGATGTCCTGGAATTCCCTGATCCGCCCCGTTGTCGCCGCACCACCGTTTCGCCCTTGCAGAACCGCGCTGCCAGGCCCGCCAGCCCCGTCCCCGAAAACAGTACCATGCCGATTGCCAGGGTTCCGAGCAGCACCGGATAGAGGGGGCCGATATCGCCCAGTGTCCGGCGCAGCAGGAAGAACAGCAGGACGCCCAGCACCGGCCCTATGAGCCTGCCCTTGCCGCCGATCACCACGATGAAGATGACATAGGCGGTCCAGTCGAGCTGGCTGAAGGCGGAGTCAGGCGTGATGCGGGTCTTGATCAGCAGGATCAGGCAACCCGCGATACCGGCGATGACGGCTGCTGCTATGAATATCAGGAGTTTCAGCGCCCGCGCAGGGACCCCGATGCTTTCTGCCGCACGCGGGCAGTCGCGCACCGCCATGATCCCGAGCCCCCATGTCGAGCGCAGCAGCAGGAAGATGAAACCAAGCGTTGCCAGTGCAAGTCCAAGCGCCAGATAATAGTTGACGGCTGCCCGGCCAAAGCTGGTGGCGGCGATGGCAAGGGCGACGGGAACGGGAAGGCTCAGGCCTGCCCCTGCCCCCAGGGCATCGGTATTGGCCACCAGCAGCAGGCAGATTTCCGCCGTCACCCATGTGCCGATGGCGAAATAGGCGCCTTCCAGACGGAACAGCAGGGGAGCAAACAGGACGGCCACCAGGCCGCTGACGAGCCCGGCCATCACCATTGCCACCGCCAGCGGCAAATGCAAGACGACAAGCCCGGTATGAAACGCATAGGCCCCAAGCCCGACATAGGCCTGCTGGCCGACCGATACCATGCCGCCATAGCCGGAAAGCAGGTTCCAGGCCGAGGCGAGCACGACATAAAGCAAGACTTCCGTCAGAAGCCGCAGGCTTGACGTCCCCGTCCCGAGCGGAACAGCGATCAGCATGCCGCAGGCGGCGAGAAGCAAAAGTGGGAAAAGCCATGCGGAAATGGCCGGTCGCAGCCGGAACAAGTCTGCTGGTCTGTCTTGCCGGTCCATCGCTCACGTTCCCCTCGAAAACAGGCCGGAAGGCCTTGCCACAAGCACAGTCAGAAAGGCGAGATGCCCGGCGATCATCTGGTAGCCCGGATCGATGGATGCGCCGAGTGACTGCGCCAGGCCGAGGATGATGCCTCCTGCAAGCGTCCCCCACAGGCTGCCGAGGCCGCCGATGATGACGGTTTCAAAGGCCAGCAGCAGATGCGTCGAGCCGCTGAAGGGATCGAAATTCCCCCTTGTGCCCATCAGGATGCCGCCGACCGCAATGACGAGAAAGGACAGGGCGCTTGCCAGCCCGAACATGTGGTCATGGCTGGCACCGACGCTGTCGAGCGTTTCCGGATCGTCGGAAGCCGCCCGAAGGGCAAGTCCGAGACGGCTGTGATAGAAGACGAGGTGCAGCAGACCAGTCGCGGCAAGGGCGATGGCGAAGATCGCCAGCGGCAGTAGCCCGATGGACAACGGACCGATGGAGACGCTGGCGATGTCGAGCGCGCCAGCCTGAAGGCGCTGCGGATTTGCGGAAAAACCCTGCACCAGCCCGTTCTGGATGACAATCGACAGGCCGAAGGTGATGAGCAGCGGCTGCATCGGATCGCCGCCAAGCACCCGGTTGAACAGCACCCGTTGCAGGACATACCCGGCAAGGCTCATGGTGCAGAGTACCAGCGGTATGGCGCTGGCGGCGGACAGGCCAAAAAGCGTCGTGGCGACATGGGCGAGATAGGCGGCAAGGACGATGAATTCGCCATGCGCGAGATTGACCAGCCGCATGATGCCGAAGGCAAGCGACAGGCCCAGCGCGAAGAGGCAGTAGAGACCGCCAAGCAGGATGCCGTTGATCAGGATGGTGGCAATTGTCATGCTATTCCCCAAGCCCGAAATAGGCATTTGCGATCTGGCCGAATGTCAGGTCCGCAGTCGCCCCGGCCAGAACGATGGAACCCCGCCTGATGCACAGAATGCGCTCGGCAATCGCCATCGCGCGGGCGAGATCCTGTTCGACGACCACAACAGACATCCCCTCCGCACACAGCGAGACCAGACTTGCATGGACCTGCGAGACAATGGCTGGTGCCAGCCCGAGGGAAACCTCGTCGCACAGCAGCAGGCGCGGATTGCCCATCAGCGCCCGGCCTATCGCCACCATCTGTTGCTGGCCACCGGAAATCTGGGAGGGGCGAAAGTTCCGGATCGGCTGGAGCGCCGGAAAGAGTTCCATCACGGCATCGAGGTCAAACCGGCCCTTGCGGCCCGTCAACGCTCCGATCTCGAGATTCTCCGACACACTCAGCGAGCCGAAGAGCCGCCGCCCTTCCGGCACCAGCGACATGCCGTCGCGCGCCCTTTCGCCCGCTGTGCTCCTGACGGGCCGGCCATCGTAGCGAATGTCGCCACGGATGAGGCCTGCATGCAGACCGGAAAGGCTGCGCAGCAATGTGGTCTTGCCCGCGCCATTCGAACCGATGATGGCGGTCAGCGACCCGGGCGCAAGCGAGAGGCCCACATCCTGCAGAACCTGAAAGTCGCCAAAAAAGGCCGATAGACCTGTGACCGTGAGTATATCGGTCATGGTGCCAGCTCCAGAGGGTCGAGCCCGAGATAGATCTCGCGCACGGCAGGCGATTGCATCACCCGGGCTGGCTCTCCATCCATGATCATGGCTCCCTGATTCAGGACCATGACCCGCCCGACCACCTCGACCAGCGCATGCAGCACATGCTCGATCCAGATCACCGTCGTGCCCCGGTCGAGGATCGACCGGATGCAGTCGATCAGGCTGTCGCATTCGCGGTCGCTGAGGCCCCCGGCGATTTCGTCGAGAAGGAGGAGGCTGGGACGGGTCGCCAGTGCCCGCCCCAGCTCCAGACGCTTCCGGTCCAGCAATCGCAGGGATCCGGCAGCTTCATCGGCACGATGATCAAGCGCAAGCAGTCGCAGGATATCGCGCGCCGCGGCAGAGGCCTCATGCAGGCCCAGCCCTCCGGCAAAGGCACCCGCCACCATCAGGTTTTCGTGCACTGTCATCTCCCCGAACGGCAGGGGGATCTGGTAGGTTCGGCCGATGCCGTGGAGTGCCCGCCGCCGTGTGCTCCAGGCGGTGACATCGGTCCCGCCGATCAGCACCGATCCGGATTGCGGGCGCAAATCGCCCGATATCAGGTTGAAGAGCGTCGATTTGCCCGCCCCGTTCGGCCCGATGATCCCGAGTGCCTCACCCTTCATGACGGACAGGTTTATGTCGCGGGCAACCGCAATGGCCCCGAACGACCTGTTGACCTCCCGCAGTTCCAGGAGCGGTGGCAAGACCCCGCTCATGAATAGCGCAGCTCCTCGAAAGTGCCGGTGGTCGGGATGCCGGTGGCACCGACATTGGTGGTGATCACCAGATCGTATTTGTTCGGTCCTTCGGGGGTAAGGCGCCACTGGCCACCCACCAGCGGGGTGGTCGCCACATTGCGGATCGGGCTGTTCTTCCAGACGACCCGCCCGACAATGGTTTCGAGCGCGGTGTCCTTGATCGCCGCAATCACTGCCTCGCGATTGCCAGGCCCCTGCGAGCGGGTCAGGACATTTGCGGCAATTTCAAACAGCGCATGGGCAAAGCCTATCGGCTGGGTCCATTGCAGTTTCGTCGTCCTGGTGAAATCGGCGGCAAGGGCTGCGGCGGTATGTCCGGTCAGCGACGAGCGGTAGGGATGGCCGGGTGACCACCAGATTTCGGTCGAGAGATTGTGACCCGCATCGCCCAGTGCTTCCAGTGCCGCCGGAAACAGCAGGGCCTTGGCGATGGTCGCGATCTTCGGACGGAAACCGGCCTGGCGGGCCTGCGCCCAGAAGGTGGTGAAATCCGGCGGGATCGGATTGCCGGACAGGATATCGCAATTCTCGCTCTTGAACTTGGCGACCACGGCGGAAAAGTCCTCGGAAAGCACCCGGAAGTAACCGGAAGGGATGATCTCGTAGCCGGCGGGTTTCAGGAGCGAAGGCGCGCCCGTTGCCGGATCGCCCCAGGCCCGCCCGTCGACATCGTTCGGAAACAGCCCGCCAACCTTTCTGTTGTTGGGGATCGAGTCCCACATCGCCGTCATCACGGGGATCAGCGCCTCGAAGCCCCAGAAGAAATGGAACGTGCTTTCAAAGCCCTTGTCCGGTGAGCCGCCGCGTCCGAACACCCAGGCCTGCCATGGCGCTACGGTGGAAATGCAGGGTGCGCCGTTGAGCTCGCAGACATCGGAGACCGGATTGACCGTCTCCGGCGCCGAGGACACCAGCACGAGATCCACTTCGTCGCCGAGCACCAGTTCGTTTGCCGCTTCCGAGGCGCGATTGGGGTTGGACTGGGAATCCTTGACGATGATTTCGACCGGATGGGTCTTGCCGCCGACATCGATACCTCCGGCAAGGGTGTGCCTGATGGAGGCGAGGATATAGGCGTCTGCGGCGGCAAACAGCGACAGGGGCCCGGTTTTCGGCGTGACATAGCCGATCTTGAACGGTCGTTCGGCGGCCCGCAGCGGCCCGGCCATCAAGAGTGCGGCGGTGGATGCGCTGCCGACAAGCAGGTCGCGCCTGCTGATGCTCGTAAGTCTGGTCATGATGTTCCTCCCTGAAGACGGTTCTAGACGGGCCGGAAAGGCCGGTCTTGTCTGAGCGGGACGATATGCTTGTGCAGACAGGAACTGGCCTGCCGTCAGTCCCCTGCGCCCAGCCACCGGGCTGTCGCCTGCCGGCGAAAGGCCGAGGGGGATTGTCCGTAGGCCTTCCGGAAGGCTGCCGAGAAATGGGACGGGCTCTTGAAACCCCAGTTATAGGCAATTTCCGACAGCGACAGTGTTTGCAGCGCCGCCGATTCCAGATCGGCCCGGCACCGGCTGAGCCGCAGTCGCTGGATGGAGCTGGCGGGGGCCTCGTCGTCCTCGAACAGCGTGTCAAGATAGCGTCTGGAAACACCCAGCAGGTCGGCGAGCTGTCGCGCCCCGAAACCGGGATCGCCGATCCTCTCGGCACAGATATCCCTGGCAAGTCCCAGCAGCCGCCGCCGGCCATGGCCTTTCGGCAGCGGGACCGTCGCCTGCCTTTCGCGCAGGCTCGCGGTAAACAGGCCGAAGACATGGCTGGAAACCGCGTCGGCTTCCTTCGCCGTAAGCTGCGTGTCGCTGGCGGTAAAGACCTGCAACAGGCCGCCGATCATCCGGTGCAGGGGCTTGTCATGTCCGCAGGAGACAAAGGAGGCCAGATGCGCAAGGTCCGGCCAGGCGTTCTGCACCTGCACCCTTGGCACCTTGAACACCACATGGTCGAAACTCTCCTCAAAGCACAGGCGATGATCGCCGACGGAATCGTAGAAATAGATATCACCGGGATCGACCCTGAAGTCGCCCCCGGCGTTTCTGACCCGCATGCTGCCGGTGCGCTGATAGTAGAGCATGCAGAAATCCTTGACCCGCCGGGAGGAGGGCGAGGTCCAGGCCGTATGGGCGCTGGCGCGCAAATGGGCGATGGCATGGCTGCCCTGCCCCGCGATCTTCAGGCTGCCGGAAAAGGGCTCGGACCTCACCCCTTCGCATTGCGCACCGATGAGATTGGCGCAGACCGCCTCGCGCCAGTAGGGCAGCCGGTCGGAAAGCCGCAACGTGTCGGTGGAAAACTGGATGCAGTCTGAATTCATCGGCTGGCTCCCTGATTTCAGGCCTGGCACCGGTGGCCCCGGCTGGCTTGCTTAATTCGCCGGGCCTCCCGGTGCCCTCGGGGCGGCCCTTTCGAAGGCGGAGATGGCGCGGCATTTTCCAACGATCCGCATCAGCCGCGGATAGGGCGCAAGCTCCACCTCCCAGCGTTCTGCATTATAGACCTGCGGCACGAGACAGATATCGGCCAGACCGGGCCTGTCGCCATGGCAGAACGGACCGGTGGCGGGATCATCCAGCAGCCGTTCGACGGCCTCGAGGCCAGGCGCCATGAAGGTCTGCATCCAGCTGCGGCGCGCAGCCTCCGGCGTTTGCGACCGGCGCATGACCTCGCCCACCACGCCGATATTGCAGATCGGGTGAATATCCACCGCAACCGCATGGGCAAGAGCCCGCACCCTTCGCCTGTCCACGGGATCTTCAGGCAGGAAAATGCCCGGCCTGCGGGTTTCCTCCAGATATTCGACAATGGCAAGCGACTGGGCGAGCATCAGTCCGTCAATCGCAAGGGTCGGCACAAGACCTTGCGGATTGCGCGCGAGATGGGGGGCAAGCTTCTGCTCGCCCTTCAACAGGTCGACCGCAACCGTCTGATAGCCGATATTCAGCATGTTCAGGGCGATGCGGACCCGATAGCTGGCGGAAGACCGCCAATATTCGTAGAGGATGACTTCAGGCATGGGGAACGGGCTCCTGCGGACTGTACGCTTCCACGTCCTGCTCGATGGCGCCAAAAATGCTGTGTCCCTGACCATCCTTCATCTCGATGCGGACCCTGTCGCCGTAGCGCAGGTAGGGTGTCTTTTCCACGCCAAGCCGGATCTTCTCGATCATCCTGAGTTCCGCGATGCAGGAATATCCCTTGCCGCCTTCGCCCACCGGCCGGCCCGGGCCGCCGTCCTGCTTGTTCGATACGGTGCCTGAGCCGATGATCGTGCCGGCGGCAAGCGGCCGGGTTTTCGCCGCGTGGGCGATCAACCTGCCGAAATCGAAGGTCATGTCGATGCCCGCATCCGCCCGGCCAAACGCGGCACCATTGAGGCTGACCAGCAGCGGCAGATGCAGCTTGCCGTCTTGCCAGGCCGTACCGAGCTCATCCGGCGTCACCGCCACAGGCGAAAAGGCGGAGGACGGTTTCGACTGGAAAAAGCCGAAGCCCTTGGCAAGCTCGTCCGGGATAAGGCCACGCAACGAGACATCGTTGACCAGCATCACCAGGCAGATCCTGTCAAGCGCCCCGGCAGGTGAAATCCCCATCGGCACGTCGTCGACGATGACGGCCACCTCGCCTTCCATATCGATGCCGAAGGCCTCGTCTGCCACCACGATCGGCTCGCGCGGAGCAAGGAAACTGTCGGAACCGCCCTGGTACATCAGCGGATCGGTCCAGAAGGTGGCGGGCATCTTGGCATTGCGGGCACGGCGCACCAGCTCGACATGGTTGACATAGGCCGAGCCGTCGGCCCATTGACAGGCGCGCGGCAAGGGAGACGCAGCTTCCTGCTCATGGAAGCGGAAAAACGGTTGCGCGCCGCTTTCCACACCCTCCGCCACGCGGGCAAGCCGGGGCGCGACATGCTCCCAGTCGTCCAGCGCCTGCTGCATCGTGCGGGCGATATGCCCGACATCGCCATAGCGCGTGAGGTCGCGGGAGACGACGACCAGCCGACCGTCGCGGGTCTTATCCTTCAGTGTGGCGAGTTTCATGTCCGGTCCCGTTCCTCGGTTTGAATGTCACTTGATGCCTGCGGTGCCATCGAATTTTCGTTCAAGACCGTCCCAGCAGGCAATGTAGTCGTCCTGCAGGGTTGGAAGCTCCGCTGCAAAACGGGTGAGTTGCTGGGGAAAGCGGGTTTCGAACATGAAGGCCATGGTATCGTCGAGCTTGACCGGGTGAAGGGGGGTACTGGATGCCTTCTCAAAGCCGAACGCATCCGGCCCGTGCGGCAGCATCATGTTGTGCAGGCTCATGCCGCCGGGCACGAATCCCTCCTCCTTGGCATCATAGCTGCCGTGGATCAGGCCCATGAATTCGCTCATGATGTTGCGGTGATACCAGGGCGGGCGAAAGGTGTGTTCGGCCACCATCCAGCGCGGCGGGAAGATGACGAAATCCACATTGGCGGTTCCCGCCTCGTCGGTCGGCGCTGTCAGCACCGTGAAGATCGAGGGATCAGGATGATCGAAGAGGATCGCACCAACAGGAGAGAAATGCCTGAGGTCATATTTGTAGGGTGCATAATTGCCATGCCAGGCTACCACATCGAGGGGTGAATGGCCGATTTCGGTCTGGTGGAAGCTGCCGCACCATTTCACCTGCAGACGGCAGGGGGTCTCCTTGTCCTCGAAGGCGGCAACCGGCGTCTTGAAGTCGCGGGGATTGGCAAGACAGTTTGCCCCGATAGGACCGCGATCCGGCAGGGTGAATTTCGCGCCATAATTCTCGCAGACATAGCCGCGCCAGCAATTGCCCTGTCCGAGCCTCGTTACCCTGAAAACCATGCCGCGCGGGATCAGGCAGATCTCGCAGGGCTCGATATCCATGGTTCCAAGCTCGGTAAAGACCCGAATGCTGCCAAGCTGCGGCAGGATCAGCAATTCGCCATCGGCATTGAAGAAATAGTCATCTTCCATGTCCGTATTGAAGACATAGGCATGGGTTGCCATGCCCGCCTGCCCCATCACATCCCCGGCCGTCGTCATGGTGCGGATCCCCTCCAGAAAATTCAGGGGCGTACAAGGCTCCGGCAAAGGATCCCAGCGCAACGGCCCGAGCGAGGCCCCGTGACCGGCACGGTCTGGCGCCGATGTCCAGAGGGGGTGGTCGATACGCGCAAACCTGCCCATATGCCGCACGCTGGGACGAATCCGGTAGAGCCAGGAGCGCTCGTTGGTGCCGCGCGGAGCGGTGAAGGGCGAACCCGACAGCTGTTCGGCATAAAGCCCGTAATTCAGCTTCTGCGGACTGTTCTGGCCCTGCGGCAGGGCCCCGGGCAGCGCTTCGGTCTCAAAATCATTGCCGAAACCGGGCATGTAGGCTGAGGCCGCGGGACGGTCGATGGGCACGGCGCGCGGGGCTGAATGGGGCATGTCTTGTCACTCCTCGTCAAACTTGTTACGAACGTGACTGTCTTTTTTGTAACCATCAAGGCGCCGTACTGAAATGCAGACGTTCCTGCTCGACGATTTCCTGCCGTTCCGGATGAACCGGGCCTCCGAACTGATCGCCCAGCGCTTTGCGGCAAGCTACAAGGCGCGTTTCGGGCTGACCCGTCCGGAATGGCGCACGCTCGCCGCGCTCGGCAGTTGCGGGCGGCTCAACGCCACCGAAATCGGCCGGCATTCCACCATGCACAAGACCAAGGTCAGCCGGGCGATATTCGCGCTCGAGCAGCGGCGCTGGCTGAAGCGGATCAGGAGTGACGAAGACCGGCGGGTGGAGCTGATCGAACTCACCCCGCTTGGCCAGCGCGCCTATGGCGAGCTTGCCGTTCTTGCCGAAGCCTATGGCGAGGAGCTGAACCGCCTGCTCGGCACAGACGGTGTGAAGGCAATCGACAAGGGCCTTGCCGCAATTGAAACGTGTTTTGTGGGCAAAGAAACACGGTCCGGCTGACCAGTCCAATCACGAAGCGTCGCGGCGCAGATCTTCGCGGCCACTGACCGTGACGATGTCAAAGGCAAAGAAGACCGGCCTGACGGCGGCCTCCAGCGTCTGCATGTCAGGCTTCAGCCCGCCCGGTTCCCACCAGTCGGCATGCGTCTGCAGCAGAGACCAGGCATGCATGTGCTCATCGCTGCCTTCACCCACGGCGGGAAATTCCCGGAACAGCGCCTCGACCACCACGCTTTTCCACAGGCCCCCGCCCGCATGTTCCTCGATCTGCAGACAGACCCGGGGATTGCGGCGCAGGATATCGAGCTTCTTGCCCGGCAGGCTGAAGCCATAGATCCGGTTTGCCTCATAGGCATAATGGATCGGCACCACATAGGGCTGGTTGTCGAGCGCACAACCCAGCCGCGCCAGCCGCTGGGCGGCGATTACGGCAATGCAGGCATTATGGGTCAGTTCCTTGACGATCATCGTGGCCCCTTCACTCTCTCTCATTTTCAAACCGGCCGGCATCTGCCAGGCGCAGCCTTCAGGTTACCGGTGTGAGATGCGCCGCGATCTCGTGGATCGGCAGATGCACCAGATCCTTGTCAATCTCGCCCGTTACCAGCGCCCGCGTCCCGGCGGAGAGATGCTGGCGCAGGGTGGCAAGTGCGCGGGGCGGCGCGATGACCAGCAGGCCGCTGATGCCGCCATCAGAACAGATCCCATCCAGCTGTTCGGCAAGCCAGGTCAGGAACTGATCTTCCGCCTGCTGGTGAAAATCGGTCTGTTCATGGCTGCTGCGCCGGCTGTCGCCGCCGGTGCGGCCGGGCCGGTCGGTTCCCTGATCCCGGGTGGGACCGTTTTGCGGCGCGTCGAAACGCTGCTCGACCTCAAGAACCGGCTTGATCGGGGTGCCGCCATTGCGCAGCAACAGCGCCCGTTTTGCGTCCGCAACCAGAACCCGACTGTCATGCTTCATCATCTGCGTCGCCCTTTTCGGTTCATCCATCGTCTGACGGCACCGCCGCATCTGCACTTTGCAAGGCACCTGCCGTCCGGGCTCTGAAGCTCAGGCCCTTTGCCGGGTGAACAGCGCCCAGGCAGACAGGACGAAAATCGCCGCCCCTGCCCCCAGGGCATTTTGCCGGGCCATCGGTGCGGCGGAAAATTGCAGTGCCCAGGGAGACAGTCCCAACCAGAGCGACAGCAGCATCGCCACGTAACTTTCCCAGGCGCGATAGGCGGTGAGCACGGCAAGCGACAACAGAAAGGCAATCGCCCCGGTCGCGACGAAACTCCATGCCGCGGCGGCGGAAAGGACCTCCTGTGGTGCGCCATGGGCAAGCGCGACAGGCATGCCCATCGACCACAGGCCGACAAGGGCGATGATCCACGCCTGCCATTGTTCCTTTTCCATCCCCGTTACTCCCTAACCTGTGGCACGGCTTTGATTTTTCAAGTGTCGCCAAATCCCCCGCCCCGCTCATTGACGGCCGTCAATGGCAGGCGACAAATGCAGTGGCTGCGGGAGGAAGGGATTCTGGCGGACGGTGCCTGGGCGCAGGGCAGACAATTGCGCCCTGCCCGGGATGGCAAAGCGCTTCGCATGATGCTCAGACGATGTTTGCGCCGCCTGGACAGGCTGTCAGAACCGCATGTCGAAGGAGAGGGCCACACGGGGCATCAGGGTCGTATCGTGGCCGGTGGGCCGGGCCTCGCCACTCAGCGTCGAGAGCAGGCCGAGGCCGGCTTCGGTGTGCAGGGCCATGTCCGGCCGCCAGCGATAGGTCAGGGAGGCGCTGATATCGGCCATCAGCGCATTGCCGTCGAGGCCGGTTTGCGATGCCGACAGATTGACGGTCTGAAGGCCGGCATAGGTGACATCCGTCTGGCGGCTGCGGGTGCCCCAGTAGCGCGCCGGTCCGGCGGACAGGGCAAGACCCATGGACAGCCGGTCGGTGAGCCGCCGCTCCACGTCCAGCCCCGCCACCAGTCCGGCATATTGCAGGCGGCTTGCATCGCTTTGCGACAGTGTGACGGTCGGCAGGACCGCGCGTGCCAGCGCGGGTTCCCCGGGATCGAGGGAGACGGACGATTCCAGCGTCGCATGGATCAACTGATAGACGGGTCCGGCCAGCGGCGAAATCTGCCAGTCGGCATCCAGGCCGACGGGCATCGACACGAGGATGCGGGACCGGGCGGTGTCGAAACTGCCGGTATTGCGCCGGGTGAGCGTGGTGCCCCCGAGGTCACCGGCCCCGATCAGGTTCAGTCCATGCTCGTCGGCATAGGAACCAAAGGCAATGGCCGACGGCGTGTCGCCATCGGTGGCGAGCGCCAGAAAGACACCCCCCGTATCGGTCTTTGTGAAGGCATATTGCACCACGCTGGAACCGGACCCGGACGGCGAAGAGGCCGAACTGACGATGCTGGCGCCGTCCGGCGAGGCCGGATGCAGCAGGACCTGTCCATCGGCACTGGCACCACCTGCGCCGGAATGGGTGTTGAGGGCGATCGAGCCCCCGGACGTGTCGCCAAGGGTGAGGCTGAAGACACTCTGCCCGCCGAGATCGAGGGTGCTGGTGCGGGTTGTCTCGACCCCGCCGACAAAGCCGTCCCAGGTGACCCGGACTGGCGCGCCCCAGGAGGTGGCCCAGTCGACCGAAGCCGATCCCCCGAGCCCGACGCTCAGGCCGGTCGAAACCGACTGTTCCCCGACATCCTTCAGCGCTTCAAGGCTGGTCTGCCTGCCATTCCCATCGGTCAGGACAATGTTGCCCGCTGCCTCGGCCTGGGTCAGGCCAAGGCCAGACACAACTACCAGTAAGCCACAGAGGCCCGCGTGCTTTATCAATTGCCTTCTCCATCATGCCGGCTACTGCGTTAAACAATTAACGGTAGCAAGAAGACTTGTTAGCTGATTTTGTCGGTGAACGCCAATACGTGACATTGCAGATGCCAGTTGATTATGGACGGTATTTTTCGAAACCCCCCTCCTTCTGGCGATATCTGCTGGAGAATCGCCATTTGCCAGCGCAAAAACCAGGTCTGCTTCGGTCGGTGTCAGCCCGAACAGCAGGCCGATCGTGTGGGGAGGCGTGGAGAGAGTCTCGCCCAGATCGCAGACAATCAGCAGAAACTGGGTTTCCGGCTCGGGAAACAGGGTGCAGGCCGGGTTGGAAAAATCCCGCGATGACTGCAATCGGTGCAGAGATATTATCCAGCTTTGATTGAATGATTCGCTTTTGACCCACGTAAAATGGTTGTCCCGCCCATTTTTTCGCGCCTGGGCCATCAGCGTGGCGAGTCTGGAAGACAGCGCGGGGTCCTTGAGTTCGAGTGCCCCTTCCCGCAGCCGGATCTGCGCATCGGCGGCATTGAACAGCCGGGCAAAGCGGGCATTGACATGGATGACCTGCAGGGCCTGGGTGACGATGGCAGTCGGGGCCGTCGAGTTGGAAAAGGCTTCCTCCAGACTGGCGATCCGGCTGGCGTCACGGCTGTGCAGGCGATGCATGGCAATCGCCATCTGCATGTGCGGTACGATCTTCATGGTGAAATCATCCGAGGAGGCAAAGCGCTTCTCGTTGCCCTGGTCGAAGAACAGCAGCAGCACGACGCGGCGACGGGCCTCCTTGGCCAGCAGGATCAGCACCACCTCGCCTTCATCGCCAAAACAGTCGCGCAGCGCATCCCAGTAGGGAAGATTGCCGTTGCGCCGGAAGGACAGCACGATCCGGGATCCCGGTGCGAGCGGCAAACATTCCTTGTAGAGCGCATTGAGATGTTCAGCCCGGGTCAACGCCGCCCGGTTGAGCCCGGACAGATAGAGGTTCAGCTTGTTTTCATTGGCACCTTCGAAGCTGATCAGGCCACCGCCGGAGGCACCAATGGTTTCAACAATATCGGAAACAACACCTGTCCAGTCGCCCGGAGACAAGGTGGTTTCATGAATAGCCTGAATGAGGCTCAACAACATTCGATCATTAAAGCAGGCGGACATATGACCTCCATTTGCGAGATACTGATGAGAAGGGGCCGCCTGATAAAACTGGCCAATATCCGGCAAGGTTGCATTGACGGGGGTCAATGGTTTTCCGGTTATGGCCGATTTCAAGTCACTTTTATGCCCTAATTTTTAGGTATTGGCCACGCTACTGCCACATTCTTCACCATGTCGCTTGGTATTTTGTCCATTAGTATGGACGAATTTTATCGCAATGGCGGGATTTATTAACCAAATCTTAACTATTTATCACGCCGCCCTGATATATTGCATGGTGCGCTTCGCTTTACTGGGATGGAGATCGGTTTTCTTGCCGGAGACACACGGCAATCCATGATCCGGATGGCAAGACTGCCCAGTTCGGGGCGGCGAAAACCCATGCCGACAGGAGATCGTTTCAATGTCCGGTGGCGAGGCGTCCGGCTACCTTTTGCTTGCCGCCGATCATAGCGGTTTCGCAAAGGGAGAAAGATCATGAAGATCAAGTCATTCGCACTCGCAGCCATTTTCGCCATCGCATCCATCACCGCAGCAGAAGCTGCCGGCAATGTGTCCGTCACCTCGCAGCACGGCACAGGCAACGTTTCGGCCACCGGCCAGAGCGGCACCGGCAACTTTTCCGGCACCGGCCAGGTTGGCCGTGGCAACGCCTCGCTGAGCATGCAGAGCGGCAGCGGCAACATTTCCGGGACCGGTCAGTTCGGTCGTGGCAACGTCTCCATCACGGATCAGTATGGCCATGCCAACCTGTCCGGAACCCTGCAATTCGGCCGGAACAACCAGTCGCTGACTTCACAGAGCGGCAGCGGCAACTCGTCGCTGACGGTTCAGCACTAGCCGGCCGGGGGGATCAACGAGCGAGGTTGATCCCCCGCAACCGCCTTTCGCACAGGAGATGCCGGACCATGCCCATTCCTCTTGTCGAGCCACCCATGCAATGCCTCATCGAGCCCGCCGCCAAGGGCAGCCTGACGATGCTGTCGGCCACCGTATCCGGCACCGTGCCGGGTGCGCACTATCAGTTTGAAATCAGAACGTCTGATCCTGGCGGCTCATCCTCGACGAATCTGCAGGCCGGCGATGTTTCCGCGACGACAGGCGAAAAACAGGTGCTGGGAACCGTCGCGCTGCAGATCGCGGTGCCCAACTGGTCCGCAAGGCTGATCATCTACACGCCCGATGGCACCACCCTGTGCACCACCCAATTGCCCTGAGACGGCTGCGCGGGCGGAACAGGACATATTTCAGAAAGCCCCCCGCAGGTTCAGCGACAGCGCGTGGCTGCGGGCGTTCGGGGCGATGGTTCCGGTATAGGTCAGGGTTGCCTGCATCGACGGGGTGAGCGCAAGGGCGAGACCGCCGGTCAGCGAGAGGCGGTTGCCGTCGGCTCCACTGCCGGTCACGGTGAAATCGGGGGTGCCGTCCAGATGCTGGGTACTTTCGGCCGCATCGCGGCTGACCAGCCAGTCATAGGCAATCCCGCCCTTCAGCAACAAGGCATGCGCGCCGGGCGACAGTTCCGCCGACAGTTCCGCCCCTGCGGTCAGACGGTCTTCGCGGTAGCTCTGTGCGGCAACCGTCAGACCTGCGGTGCCGCCCGTCTCGGAAAAGCCGTCGCGGCTTTCGAGCAGATGGGAAAAGCCGGCAAAGGGCATCAGTGTTACAGTGTCGGAAAGTTTCAGGCTGTAGCCGGCTTCGGCAAACAGGTGATGGCCGGAGACCGGGTAACTGGCCGCGAGCCTCTGGCTCAGGCGACCGATGGTGGCGGTGCGGCGACTGTCGATCGTGCTGCCATCCACCGTGCCGCCGATATCGAGATGCAGGCCGCCGCCTTGCCAGGAGGCATAGGCCCCGGCCTGAACCACCTGGCCACGGGCATCGGAACTTTGCTGGTCAAGATTCAGCCGCGTCTCGCCAATCGCCCCGGCAATGCCAAGGCGGAGCGCACCGAGATCGATGAGATCCGTGCCGAAGCGGGCACCATTCGATTGCCAGGTGAGCGCTGCGCTGTTGCCATCGCCCGAATGGGTGCCTGCCATTGCCTGCCAGGTGAGCCAGCCGCCAAAGGGCGCATCCCCCTTGAGATGATCGGAAATGCCGCCGCGCAGGGCGGCAGTGGCGGCGGACAGTACGGCGGGTACATCCGCATGCACTTCCCCCGCCAGCGTGTCGAAGGCGGCCATGGTCTGGCTGTTGGAGAGCGTCACGATCGACCCGTAGAGCGGTGAGCCCTGCCAGCCCCCGGCATCGAAAGCCGAGGCGATCGAGGTGCGGTTCGCGGTATCGGTCGTATCGGCAAAGGTGAAATAGTTGCGCTTCAGGGTCAGGATGGCCGACGTGCCGGTATAGTCGAGTGCCGCATCGAGAAAGGCGAAATCCTCGAGAACCGACGAGAACCTGCCGGAAAGCCCGCCCGCTGCCGAGAGGATGGTGTAGCGGGTTTCATCGAAATAGGTCCGGCCCGTCCGGTCGCTTGAAAGTTCAGGCAGGAGATGCAGGCTGCTGTTTGCGCCGATGCTGACATGGCCGTCCGCCTCGAGCCGGTCGCCGCGCCCGTCGCGGTTGACCTCGACCTCCATCACCGAGCCCGCCCCGAGATCGACATTGCCCCGGACATGCAGGGTGCCGATGGAATTGCCGGGGGCCACCACCGCAGATCCCGTCGTGGTCAGCGCTGCAAGCGTGCCATTGCCCCCGAGCCGCGCGCCGTCGACCGAAAGTGCGCCGCCATCGCCATTGAAGGACAGGGCACCCTGATTGACTGCAATGCCGCCGGAGAAACGCGATGCACCGGTGAGAATGGCTGAACCGAGCCCGGTCTTTTCCAGCATTTCAAACCCGGTCGCCTGGCTGAGGTCGAGCCGTGTGACGCCGTTGCCCGCAATGGTGATCCGGTCCTGGCCCGCCCCGCCCTTCAGCACCTGCGCCCCAACCGTCACGCCCTCGAGCACCAGTTGGTCGTCGCCACCGCCGAGATCGACGGGACCGGTGATGCTGCCGCCGGACCAGGTGAGCAGATCACTGCCCGTGCCGAGCGTGATCGATCCATCCACCACGGCATGGTCTGCAATGGTGACGTCTGCCGTGGCATCGCTTTGCGAATGGTTGAAGAATTGCTCCACGGTGATCGCTCTTCCGGACGTCGCCCCGAGCCTTGCCGTGCCGTCGATGCGGATCGAGCCATGGGTCTGGGCCGATCCATTGTTGATAATCAGCCCCGCCCCAAAGCCCGCGCCGCCCTCGACATCGGCGGTGCCGCCGAGATGGACGCGGAACCCGAGGGGGTTGGCAAGGAAGATGCCCAGCGCATTTTGTCCGGTGCCGATGAGTTCCCCGCCAGTCACATCGATATCGGTGCCGATGCCGATGCCGATTGCGGGGTCGATATTGGAATAGGTCATCAACGCCGTCGCTCCGGGGTTGAACTGATCGGCAGAACCGCCGGCTGCGTAGATGCTGCCGCCGGTCTGGGCGAAACGGACACCGGAATTGCCGCCATAGGATTCCAGATCGGCACCAAAGCTGGCGTCTCCGGAAACCGAAATGCTGCCACCGGTTCGGGTGAACTGAGTAACGGAAAATGCGCCGTCGAACCGGTCCTGGCCAATGACAGCAACACCGCGCGCATAAATGCCGTTCGCGATGACGGAACCGCCGGTCTGCAGCGCCGCGGAGGTTCCATAGCCACCACTGCCGTCAACCAACACGCCGGTAACTCCCTCACCGGCCAGGCGCAGTTCTCCGCCGTGCAGTTCGGCACTGATGTCGCCGAGGTTTGATTCCTGCAGTCTCAGCCCGTAGGTGTAGTTCCCGGCCAGGTCGATGGTGCCGCCGAGCAGTCTGACCGTATTGCTGTCCTCCTGCTTGCCACCGTCAAACACGCCGATCGCGTTCAGGTTATCGGCATGGGAAAGCCGGATCAGGCCACCATCCATTTCGGTCAGGAACGCGTGCTGGCGGAAATCCGCCTGGTATTCATCGAGGGAAATGACGCTGTTGGCCTGGAACAGGCTGGATGCGGGCTGATCGATCACCACATTGCGCAGGTGCAGGGCCACCGACCCGCCAAAATAGGCGGAAACGGCGACACCGCCATTGATCCGCGCCGGGCTTGCCGCCGTGCCGATGTCGAGACTGCTGTCGAGGCCGGTATAGCCGAGCGGATCGGGGATGGCAGGACTGTAGGAAAAATCATAGGAGATCGCCGGGATATAGTCGCCGGTGCTGGCATAGGTTCCGGCTGCGCAATGGACAGCGCCGCCGTTTGCGGGCACCGGACCGCATTCATTTGCAGCCCTTGCGGGGCCGGGCATCACAAGTGCCGGGCCGACTATCAGAAACGCCGCCACGTTCGAAAGGAAATGTCCGTGCCGTGCGGAAAGACCGCGCGCAAACCGGGCCGGGCGTCCTGTTGTCATCACAAGAACTTTCTTCACGGCATCATGCCGCACTATTGCCTGAATTCAAGAAAGGGATCCGGCGAAGCCACCCGGGGGCAGCCGCACCGGACCAAGGTGATGCCGTAGAGTATCGTCCTGAGGCACGGGGGTCTTGATAGACACTCAAGCTGCCATCAGGCAGGGAATTACCGTAGGCTTTACGTAGCGGGCCGCCCCTGCAACGCCTTGTCCGGGAGGGCAACCGGGAGGCCAGCCGGTAGGCCAGCCGGGATGCCGGCCCCTCGCAGGCACCCCGGCTGGCTGTGGGATTTGAGGGGCCGGATCAACCCGCCCCACGGTCCGCCAATGGCCTGACGCGTGATCGGTGAGGCCATGCCCGCAACCCATCGATGCGGGTGACCTGATCTGCCGCCTTTTGCCGGGCTGCGACAGTATCCATGCGTAACGGTTACGGTGCGAGAGCGGCAGAGCGTGTGTTCACTGCCCTGCCGCCAGGGCGCGCAGGCGACGGACAGCGGCTTCAAAGCCCTGCATTTTCAGGGGGAAGGCAATCTCCTTGCCCTCCTTGAAGGTGACGGCCTTCAAGCCGCAGGCGCAAGTGTCACCGATGCTGTCGATCTCGTCTGCCGACAGCGCGATATCGGCCACACAGCCCTGCGACAGGCAGGCCTTGAAGGGACGTCTGGCGAGAAGCTGCTTCTGGTCGCGCATGAAGCCAAGTCCGCTGGCAAGATCAAGGCCAAAGGGCATGATCGCCACACCGTCGAGACCGCCATGGGCCACCGGGTGGAGTTCGAGCGACAGCAGGCGCTGGTTGCTCTTCTCGTCACTCAGGTTTTCCACCATGACGCAGCGCGTCTTCCCGTCGCGGGTGGCGCAGGAAATCTGCCAGGCCCCATAGATCTCGATCAGGGAATCCGGCTTCGGTGCCTGGGCCGCCGATGACCCGGCTGCGGCAAGCGCGGAGGCCGATACAAGCAGAAGGGCCGCAAGCACGGCGCGCAGTAGAGATGTCATGGATGCCTCACAAAACGGAATTCCCGCCTCCTCATGCGCGGCGGGTTCTGCCCGGGCGTGCGACATTGCGGAAATGCGGGGGATGGATATCTGTCGTATCCCCCACCTTCAGCCGCCATGCGGGACGCAGCGGCAACAGCATTACCGTAACCCATACGTATGCCGTCAGCCCCTCAGCGGCTGCGCAGCCGGATCGAGTCGGGTTCGACATGGAAATGGGTGCGGATATAGGAGGCGAGCTTGGCATTGCTGTTGGTCGAGACCGCAATCTGCACGCCATACATGTCGCCCCGGATCCAGCGGACGATGCCGGTCAGCCGGCCGATCTGGCTCGCTTCGAGCGTGACGATCGAATGGACGGCAAACAGGGCCGGATTGGCCACCCGGATGCAGATACCGTCGAAGGAGACATTGTTCACCAGACATTCCGAGCGACCGTAGCGGGTGGTCAGCATCAGCCGGAAACTGGCGTCGTGCCGGAGTTTCGTCAGGCGTTTCTCGTTATAGAAGACTTGCTTTTTCATGGATCGGCGCCTTCTCGCAGCGTCACGCGAATGTGGAATAGAGCAGGTAGCAACCGGCGGCGAAAAACACATAGGCAAGCGTGCCGCAGGCAAGGCTGATGGCGTGGCAGCGGTGGGCGCAGCCCCTGGTCCGGCAGCGGGTTTGCAGGCTCTCGACATAGGGAGCGGTTGTCTTCAGCTTCATCCGGTAATGGGCCCGCAACTGGAAATATTGCGCAAGATAGGCAAAGCAGATCGTCAGGCCGCTCATCAGCACGCCTGCGAAAAACAGCACGAGGAATTTGGTGGTGAGGCAGGCGGCAAGCGTACCGTCATGCGTCAGCGTCATCACGTGACCGATGCTGAAATAAAGGCCGGCGATATTGAGACTGGCCGGAAACAGAATGCTCAGGATACCCATCTTGATGACGCTGCTGAACAGGATGGCGCGTTCGCTGGCATAGATTTGGTGTAATTGCCGCGCCATCTCCTGCTCCTGCGACAGTTCCGGCCCTTTTGCCTGCCATTCCTGCGCTGCGGTCATCTGAGACATAATATTCTCCAGGCTTACATCTTTATCTTGTGAGTGAATATTATGCTTCAACAGTTGAGCTCCCGTTTCCATTCGGAATATACATTTATTAAAATCAGCTATATTAATCTTGTTCATGGATCTATTTCCAAGTACAAGTGTGCGATCCCTGTATTGATTGTTCTTTCGAATAACAGTGCTGGATCAGATTGGAATAATCCACGTATCGATCGGCATGGATACGTAAGGCTACATGTCTTGCGGCGGGAAACTGCACCGCACATCGCCACCGCGATCACGAAGCGGACATTGTACAATGACCTGTCCCGAATTCGCACAATGCCTGCATGGCAGGCTTTTCAGCCGCAGCGGCGGGATGACAGGATATGAGACGGTAGATCCGGCAGCCCGAAACGGGACCAGAGCCTGGCCAGGGCAAAAATATTTATCGTGTTAACTTATCTTCGTCGCGACATCTGCTTTTATGGATGCCATTTGCCGACCGGGTTCAGAAATCCATCCGGAACCCGAGCTTGACATGGTGCGCGGCATAGCCTGCGGCGAACTGGCCGCCATAGGTGAGATCAAGTGTGCCATGGGCCCCAAGATCTTCCGACAGGCCGAGATCGAGCCGGACCGCATCATCGCGGGGTTCGAGACCGGCGATGTCGAAGGCGGGCACGCCCTGCATGGTGAAACGGCCATCGGCGGCCCGACCCTTCAGCAGGCGCTGCCAGGTCAGGCCGGTGGAGAGATCGACGGGCGTATCGCCAAGGGCGGTGCGCCACTGCAGCCGGAGGCCGGCATCGCCATAGAGCCGGGTTTCCGTATCGGAAAGGGCGGTGAGTGCCGCCGTGCCGCCCGTTTCGGCAAAGCTGCCCCTGTGCAGCTGCATGCCATCGAAGGCTGCATAGGGTTCCAGCGACAGGTCGGGTGCGACATCGACATCATATCCCGCCTCGCCAAAGGCCTGCCAGCCCTGCGCATCATAGGTGGCGGCAAGCGGCTGGCTGAACGTACCGATCACGGCCTCGCGCCTGGTGTCGATGCGGCTGGTGAGCAGGCCGCCGCCGAAGGTCAGATGCAGGCCGCCCTGGCTGAAGCGCCCATAACCGCCCAGTTGCAGTGTCTGGTCATGGGCATCGGACAGGCGGTCGGCCAGATCATAGCTGCCATTTGACACAACGCCGGAGATGCCGAAGCGCCAGGCGTCGGAGGCGGCGAAATCCGCGCCCAGGGCAAGGCCCTGCATCGACCAGGACAGGCGACCGGCATTGCCATCCGCCGCCTGATGGCCTTCCAGCCCCTCGCCCGAAACCCACAGACCATTGCCATCGGCGCGGGCGGGGGCGCGCAGGCCGGAGGCGAGCAGCCCCGCCTCTTCGAACAGGCCCGTCTCGACATCCGCATGGATTTCCCCGGAAAGAAGGTCGAAGGCCGCGCGGCTTTGCGCATCGGTGAGCCCGACCAGCACGCCATAGAGCGGTGAGCCGCTCCATTGCCGCGCATCAAGACCGGCGGCGACGGCGCGCTGGTTGGGGGTAAGGGCGATATCGGCAAAGGCAAAGCCGTTACGCTCCAGCGTCAGGATCGCGTCCGTGGCGGTATAGGTGACATGCGCATCGAGAAAGGCGTAGTTTTCCAGAATGAAATTGAACTGGCCGGTAAGGCCGCCGCCGGCGTGCAGGATCGCATAGCTGGTCTGCGGGCCAAAGGAACGACCGTTGCCGTCACTGCCCGCTTCCGGCACGACTTGCAGGGTGCTGCCGCCACCGATGGACATCTGGCCGATGGCATCGAGCTTGTCGGCGCGGCCATCGGCATTGACCTCCACCTCCATGCGCGTGCCAGCCCCCAGCGTCGCATTGCCGGTGACATGCAGGGTGCCGATGGAATTGCCCGGTGCCAGCGTCACGCCGGACTGGGTATCGAGCGAGGTGAAGGTCCCGGTTCCACCAAGCCTGCCGCTCGTCGCCTGGATCGCCGCGCCACTGCCATTGAAGGAGAGTTTGCCGTCCAAAAGGCGAATGCCGCCGCTGAAGCCGGCGGTGCCGGTGAGAAAGGCCGTGCCGGATCCTGTTTTTTCAAGAATTTCAAAGCCGCTGGCCGACGTGAGGTCCAGATGGGTGGCCGCCGGTCCATCAATGCGGATCTTGTCATTGCCGACCCCGCCCAGCAATGGCGTGCCGGCCACCGAGACGCCTGCAAGGATCAGCTGGTCGTCGCCAGCCCCGAGATCAACCGGACCCGAAATCGTGCCGCCAAGCCAGGTCAACGTGTCATCGCCGTTGCCGAGCATGATCGATCCCTCGATATCGGCCTGGTCGGCAATCTCGATATTGGCACTGCCATCGACCGGCAGCCCGGTCGAGGGGTCCAGCATCGAAATGGCGTGGCCGTTGTCGGAACCAACAGTGGCATGGCCATCGATGCGGACATGGCCGGTATGGCCCGGAAACGCGGCCTGGATTTCCAGTCCTGCTCCGTTGCCCGAGCCGCCTGAGACAATGGCAGAGCCGCCGATATGGACGTCATAGGTCGCCGCAAGCTGCAGCATGATGCCGTAGGAGTCGAGCCCCGCGCCCCGCACCGAACCGCCGGTCACCTCGACGGTCGCATCCGTGCCCGCAGTACCGGGGGCATAGGTCGAGATCCCCCGCGCCCGCGCCCCGATGGCCATCACGCTGCCACCGCTGTGATCGACCCGCACGCCGGTTTCAGAACTGTAGGATTGCGCCAGAATCCCGACGGTGTCCTGCCCCTTCACCAGAATGGTTCCGCCAGTCTTTTCCACCTGATGGGCAATGAAACCTCCGGTCGGGGAATAGACCCCGATCAAATCGATGCCAACGCCGCCGTCACCTGACACCTGGATATTGCCGCCGCCCTGAAGGATATGCGAATAGCCGCGCCCCGACGAGGTGTCGCCTTCGATCTTGATGCCCTCGCTGTTGACACCATGCAGGTCGATGACCCCGCCCAGCATTTCGATGCTTGTCGCCGCCCCGTCATAGTTCCAGCCATAGAGGCCATAGGTACCGCTGGCGGCGATGCGGATCGTGCCGGATGTCATGCGCAATGTCGCCTGATCGCCAAAACCAGCACCATTATAGAGGACCATGCCCCGGTTGCTGGCAGCGTTGCCGGTAAAGTCCACCAGCCCGCCATCCATCTCCATCAGATAGGAGACCGGCGCACCCTGCCCTCGGTACACATCCATGCAATAGGCCCCGAGGCAGGGCACATTCAACGGATCGGGATCATGGATGACGAGATTGCGCAGATGGACGGAGAGCGACCCGCTGTAATAGGATTCAGCGAGCAGCCCGCCGTCGATCACGGTATCTGTTGTCGCCGATCCCACATCCAGCACGAAGTCGGAACGGGTCTGCACCGGTGTTCCGGCATCAACCGAAAAATTATAGGTGATTTGCCCGTCATGCGGCCCGGGCAGGCAATGCAGCGTGCCGCCGCCATCGACAACAGGATCACAGGCCGCCCGGGTGCCCGATGTCGCCATTCCCGCCAGAAACAGGGCAAGCGCGCCGATCTTCAGACAGAGCAGGGCGCGGACGGGCAACAGCGAAAGAATGAAACGCACAGGCGAACTGTTCAGTTTCGGCATGAAAGTGCCCGTCGTCGATACCGGCAGGTCATGTCCGGTTGTCGCGCCTGCCCACAAGGCGATCATCGCCCATTTCAGTTTCGGGAAACATATTGATGCAGTAAATTATTCGATGTTAATTATATTAAGTCAATCATAATTTTTGCGAATAAGTCGTTCACCATCAATATGTCCATGATCTGAGCGCATGGACGGGGCAAAAACGGCTGAAGGCCCGATGGAGCAAGGCTTTCTGACTGCCAGCCCGTCGGGAAACGCGGTGCGCCTCCACCACAGGACCACCACGCCAAGGGCATCAATGTCAGAACAATTGCCAGCCGACAGCGACCGCACCGATGAAAATGATGGCGGTCGCAAGAACGGAGGCGCTGAACAGCGGGCTGGTTTCCGACCAGTCGGGGACGATTTCCTGCTGCACACCGTCGCGTGGCTCGGCGGCCGTGGCCACCTCTTCCCCACTGTCGATTGCCACGAATTGTGCGGAATACCGGCCAAGTGGGATTTCGATGCGCATCGTCGGCATATAGGCCTGCGCGTAGAAATCTTTCAGTGCCTTGCGGATCTGCCCGACGGCAATGCGCACGACAGGATCACCGAGACTGTCGAAATTCATGTCGCGCTTCAGCACATCGGTGGCGATATTATAGGCCTTGATCCGCCCGCCGCGCCCGGCGATGGTTTCCTCGACCACATAACGCAGGATGTCACGATTGCGGCTCGACGTCTTGAAGGCCGGATTGGCCAGCAGCTTGTCGAGCGCAAGGCGACGGGGGTCGTTCGCGTCCTCGGCGATGTCAGCAGCCGCCTCGATGCCCTGCGGATCGGTCGGCTCACTCGGTTCAAACTTCTCTTTGCGCATTCATGGTTCCTGCTGTCGGAAAGATGCTTAATGAACTGACTGCTGTATTGATAAATTTTTTTGCAGTATCTGTTGCCGTTAACGCAGGTGTGTTTGCATCGCGACAATATTTGACCCCTGAATATTTATAGGTATGTTCTCGCTCTTTTACGCGCGAGTCTAAGGTCCAGGTCAATGAGGCCGGCGTTGACTTGCTGTTGCTATACGTATGCATTACAAAAACGCGTCGCGCCAATGCCAATTCAAGCCTTTGTTTTTAAAATATAATCCTATTTGGTCTGCATTGACCGGAAAGGCAGGCCTCCTGCCGGGCGCTGGGCATGGATCTGCCGCGCCGCCTTTCGCTGTGACGGATCCTACACGGATAAAGCTACGGAAAGCTTACGTATCGAATCTTGGCGGCAGTTAAGTTCCGTGGCTTCTGGTTGTCAGGTGAGCCGATATATTTGACGCGGTCGGCTGCCGGTCTTCCGCGAGATGTATCGCAGGACCGGGCGAAAGCAGTTTCAGGATCTGAGAGCCTTCGCGACGAGTTGAGTTGTAGCAGCGTTGCAGCAGTCGACAGGAGCTATCATGATGGATAGTATTTTTGAAAATGAAGTTTCCCTTACCCGCAATCCCTGCGCCAGAGACCATCAGGCGCATATCGTGCCCTTGCCGAGGGCGCGTCCCGCGTCAGCAAGGCCTGCGGCCCATGTCTGGCAGACCGGTCCGGTCAGCGTCAGCGCTGGCCATGTCATCTCCTTTCCCGCAATAGAGCGCCTGCGTGCTCTCGCCGTCGCCGGACGGCAGCGCAGTGAAAAGCGCAAGCATTTTGGCCTGTGTGTCAGCACGATGTTTGATGACACGGCGCGCGCCGAGCCCGCCTCCGCGCCTGCACGACGGTCAGGCATCCGCCAGGACATCCGCTTCGGCAAGCGGGGCACCGCAAAACCGCACAGCGAGCCGGAGGCCGGGGCCGACGAGCGCGATGGCGGCGCGACCATCATCCTGGCGGCCTTCAGCGCCATGTCGGGATGCCTGATGTCGCTGGTGCTGTCCGGCCGCTTCAGTGAAGCGGTGCTGTTTTCCGTGGTGTTCTGCGCCGCCCTGGTACTTGGCTGGATGGCAAGGGGGATCCTGGCATGACGGCCATGATTGCCAGCCGCCTTGCCCGGCTTGGGTTGCAAAACCGCTATCTCGCGGCCAGCAGCCTCTGCTTCTCGCTCGCCATCCTCGTCGCCTGCCTGCCGCGCGACATGCTGCGCTGACCGCGAGGCGACACCAATCCCGCCCGGCCGACGATACCCGGAACGGCGCCCCCGTTCCCATCCGGCCCACCGCCCATATTTTTCATGGAGTGAAGACAAGAGATGTTGGTCAAGATACCTGACGTAAAATTTATTCACGTGCCCGGCGGCATGGAACGCCTGGTCGTTCTGTCGGAACGCGACTACAATCAGCTGCTGCGCAACCTCGACCTGCTGGTCCGCGACACGCCTGTTTCCACGGGGCAGGATACGGCCCCCGACAGCGATATTCCGCCTTCCCTGCTCGCCCGGATCGAGAAGGGAGAAAGCGCCCTGAAAGTGCTGCGCAACTGGCGGGGCATGAGTGCGCGGGAACTGGCCGACATGGTGCATGTCACGCCGAGCTGGCTCAGCCAGATGGAAAACACCGGCCGTGTCGGTTCTGTCAAGACGCTGTGCAAGATTGCCAAGGTGCTGGACGTCTCGCTGGCTTTGCTGATGGAACATCAAAACCCGATGCGCCGGGCCATGGACATGGACACCGCCGCCTGACAGGCACAGACGGCATGCACCGACAGACAAAAGGGGAGCGACATGACGTCGCTCCCCTTCTTTACATGCGGCCCTGCCCCGGATGCCGTGTCCGGCATCCGGACCCTTCGTCCGGCTCAGAAGCGGAAGGACAGTTGGCCCGTGACGCCCTGCTGGACGCTGTTGCCGGCGAGATCCAGGTGGTAGCCGAAGGACAGGTCGCCCGTCTTCGAGATCGGCACCTTGATCCCGACGCCCAGCCAGGCGGTGTCGCGATTGCTGC